>JAJYNB010000384.1 GCA_021786555.1 Bacillota bacterium
GCTTCAGCTCCTTTTTTTAGTTTAGGTTACCTTCGTTATTATGATGCTTAAAACATAAAAGTTTTATTCTCTCCATCTGAAGTCAATTTATTCATTGCTTAGCCGGATATGGATTCATTTTAAATTTGTAGGTAAAATACTGTATTATTTGCTACAATAAGGTTGTGGGATTTCCTACTATTTGGTGATAAGGGTGATTAACCTGTCTGCTGACGAGGAATTAAAAATACCTGGCATTCCACAGAGTAAACTTCACACCGCCCTGGAAGTGGGCATAATCGGTGCCTTTCTATCCCTCATAACCTGGCTTCATTACCGCTGGGCCAATGCCCCACTTAGTTATCATGCTGTGCTTCAGCTGCTATATTACCTTCCGGTGGCCCATTCGGCAGCAAAACACGGCTTGAAGGGAGGAGTTTTGGCTGCTCTGGCGGCCAGCGCCGCCTACGGGATTTATTTTGCCACGGACTCCGGGCACGATATAATATATGACTCCATGCAGGTTGTGCTGATCAACATGATTGGCTGGGTGACAGGGGCCTTAGCCCACAGTGAGAAAAAGATTGCCCGTCAGTATTTGGATATCTCCCTGAAACAGGAAGAACTTATCGGCGAACTGGAAGAGCGCAATGCCGCAGTGGCGGCGGCGAAAAAGAACCTGGAAAGGGAAGTGGCCGAAAGAAAGGCTTTGGAAGAATGGCTGCGCCGCTCAGAGGGGTTGACTGCCATGGGCCATCTCGCCGCGGGAGTGGCCCACGAGATCCGCAACCCTCTGAGCATTATCAGGGCGACCATGCAGATTCTGGAAGAGGAACAGGGGTCAAATCCCTCTGTGCGTGAGTGTTCCGGAATTATCAAGGAAGAATGCGACCGTATGAACGCGGTTATTGAAGAATTCCTGCGCTTTGCCCGCCCCGCGCCACCCAAATTTGAACCGGTTAGACTGACTGACGTGATTGAGGATGTGCTCCTGCTAACAACCAAATTCATCTCACGCCAGGGCATTGGCGTGGTGAAGGAGGTTCCGGCCAGGCTCAAACCGGCCTGGGCGGATCCCTCGCAAATTAAGCAGGTGCTGATTAACCTGATTATTAACTCAGTAGAGGCTATGCCCCAAGGCGGTACCCTCAGGCTGACGCTGGCGGACAAAGGCAAGGTGCGCGAAATCAGGCTGAAAGACAGCGGCATCGGCATTCCACCTGACCTGATCGCCCAGATATTTGGTCCCTTCTTTTCCACCAAACCTAAGGGAACAGGCCTGGGCTTATCTATCGTAGGCCGCATCATGGAAAACCATAAGGGTACGGTAAAAGTCGAAAGCAAACAAGGGGAAGGCACGGAATTCTGTCTGACTCTCCCCGGGGCAGGTGAATAGGTTGGAAAAAATACTGGTGGTAGATGACGAAAAGAACATGCGCTGGGCTCTGGAGCGGGCCCTGAAAACCCAGGGATATGAGGTTTATCAGGCTGAAGACGGGGCCCGGGGTCTGGCACTGGCTATTGAACTAAAGCCTGATTTAATGATTCTGGACTTAAAGATGCCAGGAATGGACGGGCTTTCTGTGCTTGCGGCCCTGAAAGAGAAAAGTCTTCCGGTGATGGTGGTTGTGATTACAGCTCACGGCTCCACCGCCACAGCTGTAGAGGCGATGAAGCTCGGAGCTTATGACTACATCAACAAGCCTTTTGATATTGACGAACTGAAGCTGATTGTGGCCAAAGCTTTGGAGGTGGAAAACCTCAAAGCCCAGGTACAGAGGTTGGAAAATGAGGTAAATCAACGTTACAGCTTTAAAAACATCATCGGCAAGAGTAAAGCCATCCAGCAGATATTCAATTTGATTGAACGTGTGGCTGATACTGGGGCCACCGTACTGATTCAGGGTGAAAGCGGCACGGGCAAAGAACTTGTTGCCAGGGCTTTGCACTTTTCCAGCCAGCGCAGGAACGGGCCTTTTGTCCAGGTCAACTGCGCCGCCCTGCCTGAGAGCCTTTTGGAAAGCGAACTTTTCGGGCATGAAAGGGGGGCTTTTACCGGGGCGATTGCCCAGCGCCAGGGCAGGTTTGAACTGGCAGGCGGCGGCACCATATTCTTGGATGAAATCGGTGAAATCAGCCCCCATGTCCAGGTCAGGCTGCTGAGGGTGCTGCAGGAAAAGGCCTTTGAGCGGGTGGGCGGGCAGCATACTGTAAAAGTCGATGTCCGGGTGATTGCGGCCACCAACAAAGACCTGACCAGGGAAATGCGGGAGGGAAGGTTCAGGGAGGACCTGTTTTACCGTCTTAATGTAATACCCCTGCACATGCCTCCCTTACGGGAGCGCAAGGAAGACATTCCCCTGCTGATTGAGCATTTTCTGCACAAGTACGATTCTAACGGCAGAATCCAGTCTGTCACCCCATCGGCCCTGAAACTATTGGTGGCATACCTCTGGCCGGGGAACATCCGGGAATTGGAAAATACTATTGAGCGCCTGGCCATCGTGAGCCCTGGACCGGTGATCGAGCCGCGAGACATCCCGCCTGAATTCTCCCAGGCAATGGTGGTTCCCGGACAGAAGGTGAATTTTGTCCTCCCCCGGGAGGGGGTTGACTTGGAACAGCTGGAACGGGACCTGATTGTTCAAGCCCTCGAACTGGCCCTGGGCAACAAAACCAGGGCCGCCCGCCTGCTGGGACTTACCAGGCACACCCTGCTCTACCGCATGGAAAAATACAATTTGTCTTGAAGATAGTTACAAGAAATGCGCGCTTCGTTTTTCCTCAGCGCGCGCATTTCAGTGCCCGTGTTCGATATACTCGGCTAAAGTTGCCGAGTATATACTTTCCTGAGGTATGACAAAAGCCGGCTCAAGCCGGCTTTTCCTGTAGAGTGAATTTATGATAAATTACATGGCCTTGCTGATACTGGCCTCAAGCATTTGCAGGTTCATGCCTCCCACATGGATGTCCCTGATTACGCCATCCTTGTCTACGAAAAAGCTGGCCGGAATCCCGTCAACCTGGTAATCGTCAGCCACCGGGTGATTGTTGTCCTCATCCAGAAGAACGGGGTAGGTGGCGTGGTCCGCTTGCAGGATATTGAGTATATCAGGCATTTTGTCGTTAAAAGTTATGTTTACAGCCAGCACCTCCACCCTGCCTTGGTACTTCTCATAAAACTTCTGGATTTCCGGAATTTCCTCTTTGCAGGGTGGGCACCAGCTGGCCCAAAAGTTGATGAAAACCGGTTTGCCCCGTAAGTTACTCAGCTTCACCGTCTTGCCGTCCAGACCTTTCAGGCTGAAATCCGGTGCACTAAAGCCTACTTCCGGTTTGGTCGCCGGTTGAGGAGCCTGGGGAGCGGTCGTGGCAAAATTCTTCAAGCCGAAGGTAGTTAGCAGGACAATCGCCACAATTCCGGTAAGGATGACCAGGCGCAGCTTGCTCATAAGTGATGCCTCCAATCACGTGCTGACTTGTATTTCTTTTAGATTACTTTCTAATACTCAGGAGTTCCATTAACTCGCAGCATCTCGGTGCCAATACCCCTATTGTATCACAAAAGGGTAAGTGATAAAGTCCTAAACGCTGACTGACTTTGGGACAAGCTAATCTCTCTCGTTAACAATCAAGAGCAGAAAGCCTGTATATGCCAGTAAGATACCCTTTTGCAACAAAGAGGATTTAACAGTATATTGTCGAAAAAGTGGAAATGAATGTTGCCGGTAAGGTTTAAATTCGTAGGTTACTTGCGGGGGGGCAGGCATGAAGACAAGTATAATTATCCTTACTTATAATC
>JAJYNB010000275.1 GCA_021786555.1 Bacillota bacterium
GCGGAAGGGTTTGGTAAAACTGGGCTGGATCAAAGCCCCTAAGGTCAGGATTTCCGGACCGCCGAGCTTCTCCTGGTAAAGTTTGAAATGAGAAGCCAGGCGGAGCAAAAAGGGCACTTTAGCCTTGTGTTCCAGTTTGGCCCGGTGAATAAAGAAATTGACACTGCCGCTGGCTAGGCCGCTTTCAGCCAGTTTTTCATACACTGTGGGTATTTTGCTGTTTAAGTGTTCCCCGTTCAAGTTTTTTAACAGATTTCTCAAAACCTGTTCAGGACCAATTTTCAGGATTGCCCGAACGGTCGCTCCGTAATTGACAAACCACTTGGTTTGAGGGTTATACCAGATAAAACCGGGTACCAGATGTTGGTCAGGCCACATCCCTGTAACAATCGAACTGGTGGCCACCGGCGTCATGGTGGGAAAGGACGAAATGCAATCCGGATGACAAAACCCGTGATTGACCAGGTAGTTCATAGCCGGTGCCGTGCCCTGTGCCAAACAAGCCTCCAGGACAGCAGGATGAAAAGAGTCGATAATGAACAAAATTACTTTCTTGCTCATCCAGCTCCCCCTTCCTAATCTGGCTTTTGCGCCATATTATCTAAACAAAATTACTGCTGCCATTATATTGTACTGAAGGCTGAGTCTTTTGATACGGCAATTCCCTTGTTAAACAAATTGTTACAACTTGAAGGGAAAAGAAATAAAATGTAGTATATTTTTGATATATAACGAATTAACCAATTATTTGCTGCACGGTGGGAGGATCTATGGAGTTAAGAAAAAGTGTGGCCGAACGAGTTGTGGACCTTATTTATCAACAAACCGGTTTTGACATGATCATCTGCAGCAGAAGCGGGGAGGTCATCGCCGATTCTGCCCGCTTACGCCTCGGGGTAATGCATGATATAGCCCGGCACGTACTTGCTGCCCACCAGGCTGAAGCGGTAATCAGCGAGGAGGATGCCGCCGCTTCGGGCGGAAAAATGAAGGCGGGATACCACACGGCTATTAGAATTGGAGCAGAAAGGATTGGAACCTTCGGCATCGCCGGCAGCCTGGAAATCGTCACCCCGGTCGCAAAAATCGCCACTGCCCTGGTAATTTCGATGCTGCGCGATGATGAATTAAAAGGCCAACTACAGGAGCAAGCCCAGACTGTCTCCGCGGCCATTCAACAAGCTGCAGCCTCTATCCAGGAAATGACCGCCTTGTCCCAGTCCTTGGCCGCCACCAGCACCACCGTAGCCCAGGCTTCCCGGGATGCGGCCCAGCAGGTCAAAGACACTGCACAGATTCTCACCCTTATTCGCCGTGTAGCGGACCAAACCAAACTGTTGGGGTTGAACGCATCCATTGAAGCTTCCCGCGCAGGCGAACACGGCAGAGGCTTTACTGTCGTCGCCGGGGAGGTACGCAAACTGGCTGAGGAAAGCGACCGGTCCGCCAAACAGATCAGCAAGCAGCTGGAGCGGTTCCAGTCTTCCATCGAACAGGTGGCACAGGGGATTGAGCACACCAATGCCATAAGTCAGGAGCAAGCAAAATCTACCCAGGCCATAGCCAGCATGGTTGAACACCTGCAGCATATCGGACAGCGGCTGTCCGATATGTCAAGCGGCATGGAGTAAGGGCTGAATTGATAGCATTCTGCTCACAAGTCTGATTTCCTCCAAAGGTTAAAGCTCTAATATTGTTATATTTGACTAGTTAAATGGTAAATTGGAGGGCAATTAATGTCAATACACTCAACTCTCAAGCTTAAGTTGACGATATTGTTGGTGTTTGCCATAGCCGTGGCCGGTTCGGCAGTCAGGCTGAGCCTCCGTGACACCCATATGCCGCCGTCAGCCGGCCCCAAGGCGGGGACCTCCGCCGCCACTGCGGCGGCAAGCACTTCGCCTACCGCCGCCACCCCAGTTGCCAGCGCCCCCACCGCCGCTGCCGCCCAACCCGCAGCCGGGAACCAGGCGCTGGAAGCCAAGTACCAGCTGGCTTACAACAGCTTCTTCAGCCACAAGTATGCAGCAGCCATCAAGACAGCCGATGAGATTATCAAACAAGATGATAAGTTCTACAAGGCCTATAATATTAAGGGCATCGCCCTTGCCTATTCGGGGCAGTCTCAACAAGCGATGGAGAATATCGATACGGCGCTGGCCCTAAACCCCGACTTTGGCTATGCCCGGTTCAATAAGGCCTTGGCCTATGAACTCACAGCCCAATACGACCTGGCCTTGGAGTGGTATCACAAAGACCTGGCCCTGGAGAACTTCGTCTGGAGCTACTACGGAATCTCCAGCATCTATGGCCGCCGGGGAGACGTACCGAACACTGTCAAATACCTGAAGCAGGCCATTGCCCTGGACCCTTCCGTCAAAGGGTTTGCCAGGGACGAAAAGGACTTTAACCCGGTGAAAAACCGCCCGGAATTTCAGGCCCTGCTGAACTAATAATTCTTCAGCGTGCTCCTGCTGGCGACAGTAATAAGCTCAGCCACCACTCTTAAAACCTTTACGCAATGGTTTTATAATCCCATAAACAGACCCCGCAGCGATATTGCTGCGGGGTTGTTCTGTATCATTTTGCAGTATTTGCTGATCGTGGTGTAAAACCATCAGGGTTGGTGATCATAACCTGGCCAGGAGGCCTTGAACCTTTGCGGCATGTTTTTTAGCCAACCTGGCCTTGAGCAGGTTGGATTTGATGATATGCCTGAGGTCGGCATCATCCTCTTCCACCCACTTTTCCAGCCGGGCAAATCCCTGCTCCGGCAGGCTTTCCACAAACAGGCTGATGGAATATTCCAGGCCTTGTTTCAATATCCTGAATCCTTCGGTCTTACGCTCCTGCCGCGGTAATCTCAGCAAATTTCTCAGGACCAATTCCGTAATGTCGAGACAAAACTCTGCCCGTTCAGGTGGCTTCAACAATGGTCCGTGGGCCAGAGCCGCCAGAATGGCTCTCTTTTCCATCAGGGTGGCATCACTCAGCCAGGCGGAAAAGACCTCCTGCGCTATAGCAAAATCCATTTCGGCTATGCGCTGGAAACCCATGGCCACTGCTTCCCGAACCCTCCAGCGGCTGTCCCCTGCCGCCTTTTTCAGGACCACCAGGATGTGTTCTCTGCCAGTGGTACGGAGGTAGGCAGCGCCCAGGGCCTGGATGGCGCAGAAGGGCAGGAATTCCAACGGGTGGCCCGAAGGAGCCTGCTCAGGCGCTAGGTTTGCCCAAGCCGTAAGCAAGTGCGATAGCTCTTCCGTAAGTTGAATCTTCTCAAAGCAATCGGCAAAGGCCCAAGCGAGCTCCAGGTTGGCCCTGGGACCCGGGAGATTGGAATTTGCTACGAGCATTTGCTCCAGGTCTTCAAAAGCAGACCCTTTTTGCAGCAGAGGTAGGAGTTGGTTGATATAATTGCCGCGTTTCCCCATGAAAGCCTGTCACCCCTGCAGAAAGTTTAGTGTGTAATAAAACAGCTTGTATATAATATTCCATCTCAATTAAAATAATCCCTGCTACTGGGATTTGAGGCTACGGATTTTCCTCCTTCATGTCAAACCGCCAAATTTCCGGCCGCCTTCACCCTGATTTTTGTGGCATTGCCAGGGAGGTAGGCCAGTGGCACATCATCCACTTCCACAATCTCGATAGTCTGGGGATCAGCACCGGCCTTAATCGCCTCCTGGACCGCCATTTCCTTGGCTAGCTTCAGGGCGCCTTCGCGGCCTAATTCGTCGAGGGGA
>JAJYNB010000010.1 GCA_021786555.1 Bacillota bacterium
CAGCATAGCACACTTGATTCAGGATGTCCAGCAGTTAGATTACGTTGTAGTGTTAGGACCTAATGGTTAAACTTTGTAAACGGTCACCCAGAACGATGGAGTTAGCTGGTTGATATGGGCTTATCCAATGCTTTTTTGTTTTTCGTATTTCACCCGGGCATCCCGGGTGAGATGCTTTTTGCGCAGGCGGACGTTATTAGGCGTTACTTCCACCAATTCATCCTCGTTGATGTATTCCAGGGCCTGTCCCAGGCTCAGGATCCGCGGCGGTTCCAGGCGCAACGTTTCTTCAGCGGTACTTGATCGCATATTTGTCACATGCTTCTTGCGGGCCACGTTTACCTCGATATCCTGTTCGCGGGAGTTTTCTCCCACAATCATACCTTCGAACACCTTCGTTCCAGGCTCGATAAACAGTACACCGCGGTCCTGAATGGCATGCAGGGCATAAGTGGTGGCTTCACCGGGCTCCCAAGCAATCAGCACACCCCGGTTGCGGCCCTGAATTTCACCTTTATAAGGGAGGTAAGAATGAAACACATGGGACATGATTCCTTCCCCCCGGGTTTCAGTCAGGAATTCCCCTCTGAATCCGATCAGTCCCCGGGCAGGCACCAAAAATTCCAGCCGGGTCACGCCGCCGCTCAGGGTGACCATATTCACCATCTCAGCCTTGCGTGAGCCCAAACGCTCGATTACCGCGCCCACGGCCGAGTCGGGTACATCACAGGTCAGGTACTCCACTGGTTCACACTTGACACCATCTATTTCCTTGATAATTACTTCCGGCTTGGAAACTTGCAGCTCGTACCCTTCCCGCCGCATGGTTTCAATCAGAATGGACAGGTGCAGTTCACCGCGGCCTGATACCTGGAAGGCATCGGCGCTGTCCGTCTCTTCCACCCTTAGGCTGACATTGGTCTCCAACTCCTTGAACAGCCTTTCCCTGAGTTTCCGGGAAGTCACATGCTCCCCTTCCTGGCCGGCAAATGGGCTGTTGTTGACCATAAAAGTCATTGTCAGTGTGGGCTCATCGACCTGTATCACAGGCAGAGCTTCCGGGTTAACTGCGCAGGTGACGGTTTCACCAATGTTGATATTGGCGATGCCGCTGATGGCCACTATTTCCCCTGCTGCCACCTCCTGCGTTTCCACACGGTTCAGCCCTTCAAAGGTAAATAATTTGACCACCTTGGCCTTTTCTTGGCTTTCATCCCGCTTAATTACAGCCACAGGCAGATTTGCGCTGATTTTTCCCCTGACCACCCGGCCGATGGCAATCTTCCCCAGGTAATCATCATAGTCCAGAGTGGTTACCAGGAGCTGTAATGGCTTGTCAGGATCCGCCTCAGGAGCCGGAATGGACGTTAGAATCATTTCAAATAACTGTTCCAGGTTGGGCTGCAGGTTCTCGGGCTCTAACCCGGCCACACCCCGACGAGCGGAAGAGTAGATGACAGGAAAGTCCAGCTGCTCATCATTAGCTCCAAGCTGCAGGAATAGTTCCAGTACTTCGTCTACAACTTCATAGGGTCTGGCGTCGCTGCGGTCAATTTTGTTTATCACTACAACCGGTTTCAGATTCAATTCCAAGGCCTTCCGCAGGACAAATTTGGTCTGGGGCATGGGGCCTTCAAAGGCATCTACCACCAAAAGTACCCCGTCCACCATTTTCAGTACCCGCTCTACCTCGCCGCCAAAATCAGCGTGGCCGGGGGTGTCAACAATATTGATTTTGACATCCTTCCACCACACTGCAGTGTTTTTCGCCAGAATGGTGATGCCCCGTTCCCGCTCCAGGTCGTTGGAATCCATTACCCGCTCCATAACCTGTTCGTTTTCACGAAACACTCCGCTCTGTTTCAACATCACATCCACCAGGCTCGTCTTGCCATGATCGACGTGGGCTATTATCGCCACATTACGTAGATTTTCAGCTTTCATTCAAATAATCTCTCCGTTTGTCCAAAGTCTTCTGTAGTATAGCATTCCCCGGGAATCTTAAGCAAGTCTAACCTTTAGGTATTCAGGATCAGGAGTCAGGGCAGAATGACCCGCGACAATGGTTCCAACAAGTTACCGACCTCTTGCAGGAGAAGTCCTTCAACTGTTGGCGCCCGTTCACCCATTCTGACTCCTGACTCCTGAATTCTGACTCCTCTTACAAAATAAAATTGGGAGCCGCAATCACGGCTCCCCCGCTAAGCTAATTAGTTTAAAGGCCTTAAGCTTTGGCCTCAGCCGCCAGGTTAACAGGTTTGAAGGGCATAACTGTGGAAATTGCATGTTTGTAAACCATCTGCTGCTTACCTTCAAAGTCAAGGATGACAGTGAAGTTGTCAAAACCCCTGACCAAGCCTTTGAGTTGAAATCCGTTGACCAGATAAACGGTAACCGGTATATTGTCTTTCCTCACCTGATTAAGAAAAGAATCTTGCAGGTTTATTTGGCTCTTATTCATTAATTTCCCTCCAAAACCAGATAACGGCTTTTATTTTGTATTACACTTTATTTTACACTATCTTGTCAGGCACTGCAAATCCTTTCCACCATTTGTGCAATAATTTGTGCAGGTGGAATATTGGTCACGTCAAACCAGGTTATTCTTGGATCGCGCCGGAACCAGGTGAGCTGCCGTTTAGCGAAATGACGGGTGTCACGTTTCAGCAGCCTCGTCATCTCACCCCGGGTCAAAAGGCCCCGCAGGCACTGCACACCGTGGCGGTAACCTATGGTTTGCAAGCAGGCAAGGGACGGAGGGTAACCCTGGGCAAGCAGTCCGCTGATCTCTTCAAGCATGCCCTGATCCAACATCTCATCCACCCGGGCGTTTATTCGTTGGTAAAGAATTCCCCGCGGCGCCGTGAGTCCAAAATAACTCAAGCGGTAGGGACTGTCTTCCAGCCTTGGCTCCCTGGCCACAGAATTCTGAAACTCTGAAAATTTTGCACCTGTTAGGCGGTGTACCTCCAGGGCCCTAACTACCCGTTTGATGTCGTTGGGGTGAAGGCGGGACGCGCTCTCCGGGTCCACCTCAGCCAACAGCTGATGCAAGGCCAGGGGACCCTCTTCAACCGCCAGACGGTGCAGTTCTGCCCGGATCCGCCTATCCTCCTCCACGCTGGGAAATTCATAGGGATCCAGTACCGAACGGATGTACAAACCCGTCCCTCCGACCAGGATAGGGATTTTGCCCCTGTTGTTGATTTCGTCGACGAGCTCCCTTACCCGTGCCTGGAACATGGCGACACTGAACTCTTCCGCCGGATCCAGAATGTCTATCATATGGTGCGGCACGCCTTGCCGCTGGCCCGAAATAACCTTGGCAGAGCCGATATCAAGTTGCCGGTAAACCTGTACCGAGTCACCGGAAATGATTTCTCCGCCCACATTCTGAGCCACCTGTATGCCGATGTCGGATTTGCCCACGGCAGTGGGTCCAACGATTACTACCAGGGAGTGCTTCACTCCATTACCCCCCGTGTCAATAAAGCTTTGTCGATATTCTAGCCTCAGGCTGTGTAATCTCAATTTACACCAACCTAGACTTCTATAACCCCGTATGCAACTTCGCTGTACTTCCCGCCAGGGGCCATCCGCAAGCCCAAACGCTCAAATTCTTGGCTGTAACGGCTTTCCTTAAGCACCACACGTCGCCGGGCAACACGGCAGGCTTCCCGTACCGCGCCCTTATCCACCGGGTCCGGC
>JAJYNB010000381.1 GCA_021786555.1 Bacillota bacterium
TATTCGGCTTAGAAGCGCAGACTCCTGCCAGAAAATAAAAAATTTTACTGTTTTGCTGGACATGCCGTTGACCCTGGCTGACTCGTTGTTCAGCAGTGTACAAAAATACTAAACAATCTCGACTGTATCCTGTGCAATCATCAATTCCTCATTGGTGGGAATAACCAATACCCGGCAGCGAGCCCCGTCCCGTGAAATATCCGCTTCCCGCCCCCGGACCTTGTTCTTTTCCGGGTCAACTTGTACATCCAGATAACCCAGGCCGGCGGTAATACTCTCTCGCATCTCGGGTGAGTTTTCTCCCAAGCCTGCGGTAAACACTATACCATCCACACCATCCAGTACAGCCGCATAGGCTCCAATGTATTTCTTCACGTCATAAGCAAAGATGTCCAGGGCCAGTTGCGCCCGGAAATTCCCCGCAGCGGCGGCTTCCTCAATATCACGGAAATCGCTGCTGACACCGGAAACTCCCAGCACACCGCATTTTTTGTTCAGGAAGTCGTTCGCCTCTTCAGCGCTAAGCTTTTCCTTTTCCATAATAAAGGACACTATGGCAGGGTCCAGGTCACCGGAACGAGTACCCATCATCAACCCCTCCAAGGGAGTAAATCCCATGGAAGTCTCCAGCGATTTGCCGCCTTTGACCGCAGCAATGGACGCCCCGTTGCCTAGGTGACAGGTGATAAGGCGGGTTTCGCTCAGAGGCCTGCCGAGAATTTCAGCCGCCCGAATGCTTACATATTTGTGTGATGTGCCATGAAAGCCGTATTTGCGGATTTTATATTTCTCATATAGCTCATAAGGCAGACCGTAAATATAGGCATAGGGAGGCATGGTCTGGTGAAAAGCGGTGTCGAACACCGCCACCTGGGGCACGCCGGGGATTAACTTCTGACAGGCCTCAATTCCCATGATGTTTGGCGGGTTATGCAGGGGAGCAAGCTCAACACATTCCGCCAAAGCCGCCATTACCTCCGCATCAATCAACACCGAGGCTGCAAATTTTTCGCCGCCGTGCACCACCCGGTGACCCACTGCGCCGATTTCGCCCAAGCCGCTGATGACGCCGTATTGTGCATCAACCAGAGTTTCCAATACCAAGGCAATCGCTTCGCGATGACTGGACAGTTCCTGTGCCACTACCTTTGTTTCCTCACCACGGCGGTGGGTGAGCCGGGAACCGGTGATGCCGATGCGCTCAACCAATCCCTTAGCCAGTACGGTTTTGTCTTCCATATCCATTAGCTGATATTTTAGCGACGAACTGCCGCAGTTAAGCACCAAGACTTTCATTATGACACTCCTTTGTTGTAAGGTATTCAGAAGTCAGGAGTCAGGAGTCAGAATTCAGAATACCCAAGATAATCACTTAGGACAGCGGGGACAGTTCTTTGCGTCCTAGCAAATCCTGTTGAATTTTGACGCTTACATGTGAGTCACTGAGGCACAGGAGGATAAGCCGCTCCTCATTCTGACTCCTGACTCCTGACTCCTGACTCCTGTTCCTGCAATAAAGCCTTTTTGAGTTTCGGCAGCACCTTTGCAGCCGCCTCCCTGCCTAGACGCACGGCCTCTTCCGCCATATCAAATTTGAAGGAACCAATATGGCTTACCTCCGGCTGGATTAGCACCTGAGCATCTATTACCATCCGCCGGAAGATTTCTTCCTCCATGATTTCAATGGACTGCATAATCACATCAAACACGGTCTTTACCTTGGCTTCCCTGCTGCTTTTCACGTCCACTCCGATGATAAATTCCGCCCCAAGGCTCTTGGCCACCCCCAAGGGCAGCCGTTCAATCACAGCTCCATCTACCAGTGTCATTCCCTGGTATTGGAAAGGGCAAAAGACGCCCGGAATTGAAATACTGGCGCGTACGGCAGGAGCAATTTTGCCCTCCGTAAACACCACCTGCCGGCCGTTCTCCAGGTTAGTCGCCACCACAGCAAGGTTGAGCTCCAGTTCCTCAAAACTTTTGTCCTTGGTCAAAAGGCGGAGCAAGTCAAAAATCTTTTCCCCTTTGACAAAACCCTGCTTGGGGACGTGCAAGTCCATCAGTTGCTTCATCACGGGATAGGCATAAAGCATTTTTTCCACCATGTGCAGATCGGCTCCGGCCGCATACAGGGCGCCAAAAAACGCTCCAGCGCTGCACCCAACGACCAGGTCCACAGGAATTCCTTCCTCCTGCAGCACCTGGAGGACACCAAGATGAGCCATGCCCCGGGCCGCACCGGAACCAAGCACCAGTCCTACTCGTGGCCTGGTCAAATTCTCCACCCCATCCTATGTAGAATTTCCTGGGCAGGCGGGTTGTATGCTGTAACGGTCTATACTGTCCAGGGGACAAATATACATTACTAGAAAAGTGGCGGTAATTCCTGCAACCAGCTTAAAAGGAGTGGGCTGATGCTCTCACAAAACCACTTGAAGGCATTAGGCAAAACCGTAGCTCTGGTGACCCTGGCCATTGCCATGCTTATCTACCCCCAGGATGTTCTGGCTGCAGCCAGCCAAGGTCTTTCGCTCTGGGCCGGTTATGTCCTTCCCGCCCTTCTGCCCTTCTTTATACTCTCAGAACTGCTAATGGGGACGGGTTTTGTTCACCTCATCGGAGTGCTGCTGGAACCGGTAATGCGCCCTGTGTTCCGCCTTCCCGGTTCAGGCGCTTTCGTAGTAGCCATGGGTTTCACTTCAGGCCCGCCTATCGGCGCCATTCTTACCGCCAAACTTTATCGGGAAAAATTGCTTACCCAAATCGAAGCAGAGCGGCTGCTCACTTTTACCAACAACCCTAGTCCCGGATTTATGCTGGGAGCGGTTGCCGCCGGCATGTTTGGGAACCCCGGCCTCGGGATCGTTCTCGCCTTTGCCAACTATCTGGCCAATCTCCTTTTGGGCATCGGCCTGCGCTTTTATGGGGGCAGGGGAAGCGTGGTTAGCAATTCCTCCGCAGGTTCAACAAACCTCTGGCGCAGGTCATTACAGGCTATGTTTACGGCACAGCGCAAAGACGGACGGCCTCTAGGGCAGCTGATTGGCGACTCTATCCGCTCTTCCGTAAATACTATCCTTATCGTTGGTGGATTTATTCTTTTTTTCGCCGTGCTTATTCGTCTTTTATCAATTCTGGGCGTGATTCGGCTCCTGACCGTAGGATTGAGCTTCATCCTTGCTCCCCTGGGCCTCTCCACCTCCCTTTATCCTGCTGCAGCCAGCGGATTGCTAGAAATGACCCTCGGGACTAAAGCTGCCGCTGCGGCCGCGGCTCCTGTCACCCAGCAGGTTCTTATGGCGGCGGCGATTATGGCCTGGAGCGGGATTTCAGTCCACGCCCAAGTCGCAAGCTTCATCAGCGGCACTGCAATCCGCCTTACTCCCTTTGTCCTGGGACGGCTGGTTCACGCCGTCCTCACTGCCATCATTGCGTCCATGGCCCTGCGTTTTTCCTCCAGCGTGCCTGTCCTGCAGAGTTTAGGCGATGGATTCACGCTCTGGCAATCTGAACTTTTAGCTCTGCTCCTGGCCTTTGTAACTACTGCCCTTTGCGCAGGAATTCTGCTGCTAGGGGTCAATCGGCTTACGATCCGCTGGTTTAGGCCCTTTAACAAGCACTGATATTTGCAGTGTAACACAAAACTTCCCCGCCTCCCCAAAA
>JAJYNB010000433.1 GCA_021786555.1 Bacillota bacterium
AATCCTAATGCCAGTTTTCCCACGTTCATTTAGTTGTCTAACCATACGCATCAGTTTCTGCACGCCGCTCCAGTCCAGCCCGGTAGTCGGCTCATCAATCACCAAAACCTCTGGCTTCAGGGCAATAATCGAAGCAACCGCCAGCAGCTGCCTGTCTCCCCGGCTGAGAGAGAACGGGTGGGAGTGCCGCACTCCAACCAGGCCGGTAAAGCGCAAGGCCTCTTCTATCCGTTCTGCAATTTCCGCCTCAGGCAGGCCAATGTTTTTCAAACCATAGGAGATCTCATTCTCAACCGAAGCAGCAAAAATCTGATGATCCGGATTCTGGAACAAATAGCCGACAGTCCTGGCTAACTGGTTGACTGAAACACTCCTGGTATTCGTGCCGTCCACAAGCACATCCCCTTGCGCCGGCTTTAAAAGGCCGTTAAGGTGTTTGGCCAATGTGGTTTTTCCAGCGCCGTTTGCGCCAACGAATGCCACGAATTCCCCGGGGGCAATAGTCAGGTCGACTCCCCTTAAAGCCGGCCAGGAGGAAGCGTAGGCATAAGTAACACCTTTAATTTCAATGATGGGCTTCCTCTCTTGCTGAACACTTGTCCCCAAAAGCCCGCCTGAGGAAGCACTTGGCTGCACGAGTTTGCCTGGACTGCCATACCTTTGAGGAAAATCCGGATGGGGGCGCAGTCCTAACCGCTGTACCAGAGCCGCATCTGCGAAAAGATTCCTGGGGGCGCCACGCCAGGCTATTTCGCCCCTGTTCAAAACCACTACCTCGTCCGCTCTCTGCAAAACCTCGCCTGGGGAATGTTCCACCACGATAACGGTTAAATTCTTTTCCCTTCTCAGAGAATCCAGCGCCGCATAGAGTTCTTGGCGGCCTTGGGGATCAAGTTCTGCGGCAGGCTCGTCAAGTACGAGGATTTCCGGCTTTTGCGCCAATACCCCGGCCAAAGCCAACCGCTGCTTTTCGCCGCCGGACAATCCGGCAGTACTTCTCCGGTCAAAGCCACCGAGCCGGACCAACTCCAAGGCGGTGCATACGCGGCTCTCAACCTCGCTAAGCGGATAGGAAAAGTTACAGGGACCGAAAGCGGCGTCTTCCCACACAGTTTGGCCAAAGATCTGGGCCTCCGGGTCCTGCAGGACCATGCCGACATGCCGGGCCAAAGTCTGCACCCGGTATTTGGCAGTATCCTGACCGGCAACCAGGATTTGCCCCTCGATCTCCCCCTCTAAAAGTTGGGGAATCAGTCCGTTCAAACAGAGGCTCAAGCTGGTCTTGCCGGCCCCGTTAGCTCCCATGACAGCCACAAATTTGCCCTTTTCCACCGCCAGGTTGATATGCCGCAAACACCATTCCTGAGCGTTGGGATAGCGATATGACACATCTCGCAGTTCAATGGCATTAGTCACAATAGTTCATCCCTAAACCGTTCTAAATTAGATCAGTTTGCTCGCTTTGATAATCCGATAAGCAATTGCCGCAATTATGACGTTAATGGCGGAGCCCACCACCAAAAACGGCATTACACCTATGACGGCACCCCAGCCACCCATTAACATCATGGTAAAGGAAGAAACTACACCGTTTAACAGGATACCGGCTATTACAGCTGCAATAAGGCTAAACTTCCTGTTAACCCAGCGGAAAGCCAAGGCCCATAGAGCCATTTGGACAGCGATAAAAATGTGGATGGGAAGTGTAAGCGGAAAGCCTGCTACCGCAGCTGTGAGCATGTGCCCCAAAGCAATAATCACAGCGCCTTCCAGACTGCCGAAAGCTATGGCACTAAAAAAACCGGGAGCGGAATCCAGTCCAATGGTACCGACCGGGCTGGGGATTTTAATCAAAGCCCCTACCGCACTAAGCGCAATAAATACTGCCATAATAGCCACTCTTTTTACACCGAAAGCCGATTTACGCAAGTCTCCCTTTTCCAAGTCCAAACTGTTCATTCAGAAAACCCTCCTAAAATATTTGTTTGTTGCTCAGCCAATATATTGAGCTAAGCTTGAAAGGTGCCGAGCCGAAACATAGGCACAGGTCCATGCCTTGACTCCTTAAGTTTGAGATCCTCCAAAACCCCGGGCTCCGCGCTAAACACAACACAGGTGGACGGCCCCCCTGATTTGTGAAGGTCTGGAGTCCCCAAAGGACGAACGCCCCCGGAGGCGGGGTGAACCTGCTCATTCGCGGCAACAAATCTCAACCGCAAAGCAGTCTCAAGTGTGTGGATTTCACCCAGAATACCCTGGGACCCCACTGGAATGATGTCATGCACTGCAGGGAGCGCGAGCAGCCTCCGGATATGACCGGCTTGCACGATATCCGGGTCATCCGGGCTGTGAACCTCTGGACCCACCTTGGGAATCCCCAGGCAATACACATCGTCACCCGGTCTTGTGAGGGCAATACGCAGGTGTTCAGCTTCACCCAGTCCTACAACCGAAATCCCTAAACCCGTCTGCTTTGTCGGCATGTTCTTTTCGCAACTGATTGCCATAGGCAAGGGGCCCGGGGCAGACAGGTTCAATTCATCCCGCACCCCCTTCAAAATTTTCTCCCCGGTAGGATCGGGTTCGTTGCAGATGGCTGCCGTTACGATTTGCGGCTCAGCCCCGGTGGCCAGCACTTCGAACAGAGCTACTCGTGCAGTAAACCTGCCGGTCACGTAAGCAGGGACTTGAACCGCATCCAACTCCTTCTCCCCCACTGCACCGCAAGAATCACAGGCTGCAACCAGACACAGGCCGTCCCTGAAGGTCACCTCCACATCACGTCCCCGATAACCCATATGTCCCACCTTCCCTCAGTAACCAGGATTCCAAACGGCAAAATAAAAAAGTCCACAGTCCATTCGCTCTTCCCAGTCCAAAGGACCTGGGTTAAAAGCAAATTGACCATGAACTTTACCATTGCCCATGTATCAGCCGGCAGCAGGCAGGTCTCCTGACTTGGATTCAAGGCCTTCACACGCCTTCCCGGTTTCCCAGTGGCACCTCGTGCAAAGACTCCTCCTTACAGTGGCGGGTCCGCCCGGGATTTGCACCCGGTTCCCTATTCTCCCCCATGGGGGCACCTGCAGCCTGTATTAAACTAAACACATTGTACACTAATCCGGGGGCCACGGCAAGGGATAATTGGAAAGCCGCTGCCTTGGCTCTTTAGCCCATAACCTGCCTGAGTTTAATCTTCACAGTCTAACGTCAGTGCTGTTGCTTTGATGCCCGGCAACCGCACACTCGTGACTTCAGTCGTGAGTTAGGTTCCCCATCCATATTTCATTCGAAAATATTTCAAACAGATGTTCGTTATATATGGTATAATAATACATGGAAGTATTAGGCTCCAAACGGAAGTGGGAATGAGAAATGTGTGAAAAAACATTCCGATTCCGCCTTTATCCTACCACTGAGCAAATTATCCTTATTCATAAGACTGTAGGGTGTGCCAGGTACGTTTACAACCATTTCCTGGCTGAGCGGATCGAAACCTATAAGGTTGCGGGTAAGGGGTTGTCATATAACCAGTGTTCAGCCTTGCTGACAAAGGTTAAGCAGCAAGAGGAAACAGTCTGGTTACGGGAGGTTGACAAATTTGCCCTGCAAAACAGCCTGAAAGATCTCCAACGGGCTTATGAAAACTTTTCATAAGCC
>JAJYNB010000402.1 GCA_021786555.1 Bacillota bacterium
GTCAACAACCTGCCGCACTTTCCGGGGGGAGATGCGGATGTATTTGGCAACAGCTTTAGCTTGCATCATTAATTTCCCCCTTTCCTAGCGCAGGCCGCTGGATTTGTCGCCGGCATGGCCTTTAAAGACTCGAGTGGGAGCAAATTCACCTAGTTTATGGCCTACCATGTCCTCGCTGATATAGACCGGGACATGTTTTCTGCCGTCATGCACAGCAATGGTATGGCCTACCATCTGTGGGAAGATGGTAGATCTCCTGGACCAGGTCTTAACCACTCTTTTATTATTTTTCGCATTCATCTCTTCAATGCGCTCGAACAGGCTGGTTTCCACATACGGACCCTTCTTGAGCGATCTGCCCATGATTTGGCCTCCTTTCAACCAAATGGTGTAACGAGACTAGTCAGCGCACTGCCTATTTGCTGCGCCGTTTCACAATAAAGCGGTCACTGGGGTTCTTTTTCTTACGGGTCTTGGCTCCCAGAGCTGGTTTGCCCCAAGGGGTAACCGGATTGCGGCCGATTGGATTGCGTCCTTCACCGCCGCCATGCGGATGGTCGTTGGGGTTCATCACGGAACCGCGTACCGTTGGCCTAATCCCCAGCCATCTGGAACGGCCTGCTTTTCCGATATTAATGTTCTCATGCTCCAGGTTCCCCACCTGGCCGATGGTTGCCCGGCACAGGATATGCACTTGTCTCATTTCACCGGAGGGCAACCGTAAGGTTGCGTAGTTGCCTTCTTTAGCCATGAGCTGGGCTGACGTCCCTGCCGACCTGACAATTTGAGCTCCCTTGCCAGGTTTCATTTCGATACTGTGGATTACCGTACCCACAGGAATGTTCTTCAACGGCATGGCATTGCCTACTTTAATGTCGGAACCGACGCCGGAAAAAATATTGTCCCCGACTTTAAGTCCCTGGGGAGCCAAAATATAGCGCTTTTCGCCGTCCAAATAGTTGATAAGGGCTATGTTGGCTGAACGGTTAGGATCATATTCAATAGTGGCAACCCTGCCGGGAACGCCATCTTTGTCACGCTTGAAATCTATAAGCCTGAACTTGCGCTTGTGGCCGCCGCCCTGATGCCTGACAGCAATTTTACCCTGATTATTGCGGCCTCCCTTGCGTTTCAGAGGAGCCAACAATGAACGTTCAGGTTGGTCAACTGTAATTTCTTCGAAGGTAGAAACTGTCATTTGTCTTCTACCAGGGGAAGTAGGCTTAAAAGATTTAACTGGCATGAGTTTTCCCTCCTTTGCTGCTGGTTTTGTCCTTACAGACCTTCGTAAACCGTTATTTTATCACCGGCTTTAAGGGTGACAACAGCCTTTTTCTTGTCGCTGGTATAACCGGAATACTTTCCCTGACGCTTCAGTTTTCCCTTAACATGCAGTGTCCGCACATCGACAACATGGACTTGAAAGATCTCTTCGACTGCCTTCTTGATTTCAATTTTATTAGCCTTGGGGTCGACCAAAAAAGTGTACTTATTCTCTTCCATCATCGCCATAGATTTCTCTGAAACCACCGGGCGCTTTAGAATCTCGCGAGGACTACGCATCAAGCCAGCACCTCCTCTACTTTGGCCACCGCATCCTTGGTTACAACCAGAGTGTCGTGGTTAAGGATGTCATAAACGTTAAGTCCGCTCACATCCAAAGCAGCAACACCGGGAATATTCCTGGCCGATTTTTCCACTACAGCATCAGTGTGGCCGGTGACAATCAGTGCTTTGTCCGCTACCTTTAGAACGTCGAGCAGCTCGATTATTTGCTTAGTCTTTGGCGCCTCAAGCTTTAAATCATCCAGGACAATCAGCTTACCTCCCTGGGCTTTGGAAGCCAATGCGGATCTTAAAGCCAAACGGCGCACTTTCTTGGGTAAAACAAAGTCGTAGGAACGAGGTTTAGGACCGAAGAGGATGGCCCCACCCCTCCACAAAGGTGAACGGATGCTGCCCGCACGGGCGCGGCCGGTTCCTTTTTGCCGCCAAGGCTTACGTCCGCCGCCACGCACCTCGCCCCTCAGCTTGGTAGAATGAGTCCCTCGGCGCAGGCTCGCCAATTGCAGCACCACTGCCGAGTGGAGGACCGCTGTGTTAACTTCAATGCCGAAAACTTCAGCCCTCAGTTCAATCTCGCCCACCTGGGCGCCTTGCATATTGTAAACCGCTACTTTAGGCATAGTATTTCCTCCTTTCTCGCCAGTCGTGTTACTTCGCCTTGACCGACGGCTTAATCATTAGCATAGCCTTTTTCGGACCGGGCACAGCACCCTTAATCAACAGCAGGTTGCGTTCTGTATCAACCCTGACTACTTCAAGGTTTTGTACCGTGACCCTGACCCCCCCGAGACGACCGGGGAGCAGGCGCCCCTTAAATACTCTTGCCGGGCCTTTCGCGCCTAAAGAACCTGGGCGGCGATGGTACTTCGAACCATGTTTCATTGGTCCACGATGAAAGCCATGGCGCTTGATTCCGCCGGCAAACCCTTTGCCCTTTGAGGTTCCCACCACATCTACCTTGTCACCTGCCGAAAATACATCCGCCTTGATTTCCTGCCCTACCTGATAATCATCTACATTATCCAGGCGCATCTCTTTGATGAAGCGCACGGGGCTGACCTTTGCCTTGGCAAAATGGCCTTTAAGCGGTTTGTTAACCAGTTTCTCGCGTTTCACATCGAAGCCGAGCTGCAGGGCGCTGTAGCCGTCGCTGGCGCCGGTTTTCTTCTGAATTACTGTACAAGGACCGGCCAGGATCACAGTTACAGGGACTACCTGCCCCTTTTCATTAAATATCTGGGTCATTCCGACCTTCTTGCCCAATATTCCTATAGACACGATTGCCACCTCCTGAACTGCTTTGAAGTGCACCCCTTTGAGCGCACAATAGCGTTCAATTCTTCAGACTCATATACACTCTCATATACACTTAGCCGGGCGTTTCTTCAAACCCTTAGAAAAAAATACAGCTTTGCATTATTCGGTTTAAAGCTTGATTTCTATGTCAACTCCAGCGGGCAAGTCCAGCCTCATCAGCGCATCGACCGTTTTGGGAGTTGGATCAATAATGTCAATCAGGCGTTTGTGCGTGCGCATTTCGAATTGCTCGCGGGAATCCTTGTTTACATGAGGAGAACGCAGAATGGTATAAATGCTCTTCTCAGTTGGCAGCGGGACGGGCCCGGAAACTGATGCGCCGGTCCGTTTGGCAGTGTCAACGATTTTCTCTGCGGACTGGTCCAAGGTCTTGTGGTCAAAGGCTTTGAGCCTGATGCGAATTTTCTGTTTGCTCAAGATATATTCCCTCCTTTAGTCGCCCGGTTAACTCCGGACTTACTCGGTGAAAATTCCCCGGCTGGCACGGGAACATGTAAAGACTGTCATCCGGCAACCTTCCACCTCATCGCAGTTTTGCTTCACAAAAACAGGGGGAAGTACTGCAGCAACCCGCAGTACTTTTCCCGCCTGTCAGCCCAAACCTATTTTTTATTTGGTAATCGCGGTTACCACCCCGGCGCCGACCGTACGGCCGCCTTCGCGGATAGCAAAGCGCAGTCCTTCCTCAATGGCGATAGGGGTGATCAGGTTGATCTCAACTTTGACCCTGTCCCCTGGCATAACCATCTCTATCCCTTCAGGCAGGGTAACCA
>JAJYNB010000092.1 GCA_021786555.1 Bacillota bacterium
TTGTCTTTAATTCGTTTTCGTCTATTCCTTCGCCTTTGCCCAGTGGCCCTAATTCCTTCACCGTTTTGCCAAAATCACTCATGATTTCGGCGAAACGGATTCCGTCACCGGAAGACATTGTCTCAAGCCTTAACCTTTCCGGGTTCAGCCCTATGTGCTCCATTATTTTTTTAGCCAGAAGCACCATATTCAGGGCATGGTAGTTTCCGTGCGTACCATAATTGCATTCATTAAATTTGCATCCACCGATGAATACTCCGTCCATTCCGTTGGAGAAGGCCCTGAGCACAAATGCCAGGTCGACTCTGCCGGAACACATGACGCGAATGAGCCTGCTTTCAGTTGAAAATTGTAGTCTGGAAACTCCAGCCATGTCAGCAGCGCCGTATGCTCACCAATGGCAGACAAAACCTAATATTCTTGGTTTGAATTCAAGTCCTGCACTCATTCGTTCTCACCTCCTTGCGAGATTGTTGACACTACTTTGGAGAGGAATTCAGAAGTCAGGAGTCAGAAGTCAGAATGGCTTAAGCTTATTAAGTTCCAGTCTCCTGTCTCCTGTCTCCTAACTTGTGGATTCTGAGTCTTGGCGCCCTGCTGAAGCGCAAGAACCGTCCCTTTGCTTCACTGCCTTTGCTTCAATTACTGTAGAGTCAGGAAGTCAGAATAACCTGAGCTCCCTAAAATTCTGAATTCTGACTTCTGTGTTCTGACTTCTGACCCATTATCCTGGCCTACAAGCCAGCTGCGGCGTCGATTTGGCTGAACAGTTCTTCATCGGTAAAGTGCTTGAGGGAAATGGCCCCGGTCGGACACTTGGCGTTGCAGAGACCGTCTCCTTTACAGAGAACGGGATTGACGACCGCCTTTTTGCCCTGGCGTGTCTCACTGAACTCGATGGCGCCATAGGTGCAAGCTGAGACACACGCCCCACACCCCATGCACTTGGACGCTTTCACCTCGCAAACAGAGCCGGAGGCTACCACCGTTTCATGCGAGAGAAGGGTTAAGGCCCGCCCGGCAGCCGCATAGGCCTGGCTGACTGTTTCTGAGATAAACTTGGGATAGTGGGCCGCACCGCAGAGATATACGCCGTCTGTGCCGAAGTCAACAGGTCTTAATTTGACGTGGGCTTCTTTGAAGAAACCGTCCGGACTGGTGGTTACGTTGAATAGCTTTGTTGCTTCCTGGCTTCCCGCCCCCGGAATAACGGCCGCAGCCAAAGTAAGGTAATCTGCCTCTATTTCGAGCCTCTTGTCCAAAATTGGATCGGTCACAGAAACCTTTAGGATATTCCGGCCGCTTTCCCCCCGGGCAGGTTCCACTTCCGGCTTATCATCGGCCTCATAGCGGATGAACCTTACTTCTTTGCCCGCTGCTTCCCGGTAGAAATCCTCATTGAAGCCGTAAGTCCGGATATCCCGGAAGAGAATATAGATGTCCATCTGTGGGTTTATCTCTTTTAGCTTCAGGGCGTTCTTGATGGATTCGCTGCAGCATACCCGGCTGCAGTAGTTCCTGTCTTCGTTCCTGCACCCTACGCACTGGATCATCACCATGCTCTCGGCGCCGGTGATCCTTTCGTCTCCGTTGGCGATTCTCTCATCCAGCTCCAGGTGGGTCATCACCCTGTCATCTTCGCCATACATGTACTCGCTGGGTTCATAGACTTCAGCGCCTGTGGCGAGGATGGTTGCGCCGTGCTTTATCTCCATCAGCCTGCCCTGGGACTTCACCTTGGTGACGAAATTCCCCACATAGCCGGTAGCCTCCAGGACGGTGGCATCGGTGTAGGCGTGTACCAGGGGGTGCCGGTAAACTTTGCGGCTGAGGTCCCTCACATACTCTTGCACATCCAGTCCGTCCAGGGTGTGATGAATCCTCCGCGCCAGTCCGCCCAGGTCTGAATCCTTTTCCACCAGGTAAACTTCGTGTCCCTGTTCGGCTATGGAGAGGGCGCTGGTCATGCCGGCGATGCCGCCGCCAACAACCAATGCTGCCTTGTTTACCGGCAAATCGAATTCCTGCAAGGGCTCCAAAAGACGGGCCCGCGCTACGGACATCCGGATGATATCCTGGGCCTTCTGGGTAGCCGCTTCCTTTTCTTTGGAGTGGACCCAGGAGTTGTGCTCCCTGATATTGGCCATGTCCAGGTAATATTGATTGATCCCCGCTTCCCTCAGGGTGTCCCGGAACAAGGGTTCCAGGGTCCGGGGGGAGCAGGCGGCGATGACCACCCGGTTCAGCCCTTTTTCCGTTGCCATGTCTGAGATTTCTTTGGCGGAGTTGGTGGCGCAGGAAAACAGCTGTTCCTGGGCGTAGACGACATTGGGCAGGCTCAGGGAATATTGAACGGTATCCGGTACATTTACTATCTTGCCGATATTGGCCCCGCAGTGGCAGACAAAGACTCCGATCTTTGGTTCCTCCTGGGAGACATCCCTTTCCGGCGGATATATCCGTTCTTTGGCCAGATTCCCCCGCCTGTAGTCCAGAAGTTGTCCAACCTGGGAACCGGCTCCGCTGGCGGTAAAAACCGACTCAGGGATATCTGTGGGCCCTTTGAAGGCTCCGCTGACAAAGACCCCTAGCTTGTTGGTCTCCATGGGGTTCTCGGGAATTGCTTTGGAGAAGCCGTGGGAATTGAGCTCGATGCCGTACTTATCCGCCATCCCCTCATTATCCTTGGGAGGATTGAGGCCTACGGACAATACCACCATATCGAATTCTTCTTCTTTTACCCCTTCGTCCGGGGTGGAATACCTGATAACTACATTCTTCGTTTCCGGTATCTCTTTCACTACTGATACATAGCTTCTGATAAACCGGACCCCGGGCAGGTTCTCTGTTCTTTGGTAGTAGCGCTCGAAATCCTTGTTGTAGGAGCGGATATCGTTATGGAAGATGGTGCACTCGGCTTCATCGTCATGGTCCTTGGTGAGTATCACCTGTTTCTGGGCATAGGTGCAGCAGACGGCTGAACAATAGCTGTTGCCGCCTTCGGGGTTGACCTGTCTGGAGCCGACGCATTGAATCCAGGCTATTTTATGGGGATGCTTCTTGTCCGATGTCCTGAGGATCTCGCCTTGGTATGGTCCGGTGGCGCACATCAGCCGTTCATAGTCGAGGCTGGTTACCACGTTCTCATACTTGCCGTAGCCATAGTCGTTTCTGAGCTTGGGATCAAAGGGCTCAATCCCGGGCGACAGAACGATGGCCCCTACATTTACTTCTACCTTCTGCGGCTTTTGATTAAAATCTATGGCCTTGTTCTTACACACGCCTTCACAGATTTTACATTTCTTCTCTTTGAGGTAAAGGCAGCTTTCATCAATATAGGCGACCAGGGGAATTGCCTGGGCAAAGTAGATGTGGACTGCTTTATTCTGGGATATTTCCTGATTGAATTGATCCGGGTAGGTGACCGGGCAGTATTCGGCACAGGTGGTACAACCCGTGCAGATGCTCTCGTCGATATATTTGGGCTTTTTAATCAGGGTTACCTGGAAGTTTCCTGCTTCCCCTTCCACCCTGTCAACTTCAGTATAGGTTAGGATCTCTATATTTGGATGCCGGCCGACCTCGACCAGTTTGGGGGAGAGAATTCACATGGAGCATTCATTGGTGGGAAAGGTCTTGTCA
>JAJYNB010000069.1 GCA_021786555.1 Bacillota bacterium
TTATTTAAAGTACCGGTTTAACAGGCCCCTGAAGGCCATACCGTGACGGGCTTCGTCTTTGCACATTTCGTGAACGGTATCATGTATAGCGTCGAGGTTTAATTTCTTAGCCAAGGTTGCCAGATCCTTTTTACCCTGGCACGCTCCGTGCTCGGCTTCTACTCTCATAGAGAGATTCTGTCTGGTACTGGCTGTCACAACCTCACCTAAGAGTTCGGCAAATTTAGCGGCATGCTCCGCCTCTTCGAAGGCTATTCTTTTGTAAGCTTCCGCTATTTCGGGGTAACCTTCCCGATCCGCCTGACGGCTCATGGCAAGGTACATGCCGATTTCAGTACATTCTCCGGTGAAATTGGCTTTTAATCCCTCGATGACCTCCGGGTCCACACCCTTGGCCGCGCCTATTACATGTTCGTCGGCCCACTGCAATTCCCCTTCTGCTTTTTCCACAAATTTGTCTTTGGAGGCGCCGCACTGAGGGCATTTTTCCGGTGGCTCCATACCTTCGTGGACATACCCGCAAACAGAACAGATAAACTTTTTCATTGAAGAATCCTCCTCTAATAAAAATTTGGTTCTAGTAATTATTATTATATAGGAATTTGTTTTGAAGTCAAGGGGCAGTTAAAAATATTTTGGCTGCACTGCAAGTTGCCCTTTGATTTCCGTTTCAACCATCAACAACCTAGTAATTTGCGTGGGCGACAGGAGAAACTAAAGTCAGTAATAGTTTAGATGTTTGACTGCAAAAAACTTAAGGAGGTAGAAGATATGCCGAGGCGGAACAAGCCTGAGTTTCCCCTAACTGCGAGTCTGGAAAAATTCAAATACGAAGTGGCTGAAGAAATCTCCATCAACAATAACAAGCACCGGGGCCAGATAGCGGCTCTTAAACAGGATCAGGGCCAAGACAAATAGCAGAAAGGCCGGTGAAGCGGAATGTTTCCTCCGCCCACCGGCCTTCTCATGCTTTTCAAGTACTCAAAATTCAGTGTTCAGAATTAGGACGCTCTGAGCTTAAAACCGGTTCCTATCATTCTGACTCCTGACTCCTGACTCCTGAATACTTTTTGCTCAATTCAAGTAGGCGTCAAATTCATCGGGGCCGATAGCCGGGTGCAGGGCCTGGGCAATTCCCCCGGCCACAATCCTGGACATGCGGTCAATCAAGTCGTCAATTTCCTTGGGTGTGACCATGAGATTTTCCTTATATGGGGAGAGGACGGAATTGATGATGTCCTCGATAACTTCTTCGTGGATGTTTTTGTACAGGCGGTAAAGGCTTGGGCTGGTTTTGAACTGTTCTAACAGGGCTTCTACCACATTGTGGGCGATGACGGCGGCGTTTACCACAGTGGGTATGCCGATGGCAATGACACGGCAGCCTACGGACTCTTCATTGATTCCCGCTCTACGGTTACCCACACCGGAACCCGGATTGATCCCTGTATCAGCGATTTGGATGCTGGTGGCGATGCGGTCCAGGCAGCTGGCGGCAAGAGCATCGATAGCAATCACAACATCGGGTTTGATTTTATCTACTACGCCATTGATGATTTCGGCGGTTTCAATACCTGTAAGGCCCAATACCCCTGGAGCAATGGCGCTGACGGAACGAAGGCCCCCCTGGAGTTCGTCAGGGCAGTACTTATGCAGGTGCCGGGTAATCAAGCTGGCATCGATTACCCGTGGGCCCAGGGCATCGGGTGTAGCGTTCCAATTGCCCAGACCCACCAACAAGACTGAATCGTCAGGCCCCAAGCGTAATATTTCCCGCAGTTTTTCCCCAAGCAGAAGCCCAATCTCTTTGTGGACGTCCCGGTTGTTTTCCCGCACAGAGGGTGCGTCAACAGTTATGTAAGTTCCTTTGGGACGGCCCATATATTCTTCGCCACGGCTGTCCAAAATAGTGATAGTGGTAACGGTGGCATTGGCGTATTTGGTTTCATCCATCTTAACGCCAGGTATCTCCTTGCCGGACTCTCCTCTGAGGACCTCGTGGGCTTCTACAACCATATCCAGACCAATGCTCAGGCGTTCATACAATGTTGCCTTGTTCAAGTACATACCCTCCCGCAGCTATTCATTTTATATCCTTTTCCAAGCCGGAAGGAAATATACAAAAAAACGCAAGCAAAGCCTGCGTTTTAAGGTATCACCGGATTGGCCGCACCGGTGACATTGGGAGAGGAGAAAACCGGAGAAGAGCTCATGGGGGAAGGTTTGGAAAAACCTTTTTTGCTCTTCACGAAACTTTCCCTATATAGAGAAGTTACACCAATATTGTTTGTGATAAAGGTCAAAACTATGCATTGCTTTGCGGCAAAATGCTATAATGGTGCTGGTTTGGAGGAATTTTTATGCGAATTGTTGCGGGTACGGCCGGGGGACGAAAACTACAAACTTTACCAGGAATAATTACGCGTCCTACAGCGGATAGGGTAAAAGAGGCGATATTCAGTGTATTGGACGTACGGGTTTTGGAAGCCAGGGTGCTCGATTTGTTCGCTGGTTCGGGCGCCTTGGCCCTGGAGTCGTTAAGCCGGGGGGCAGATTACGCCTTAATGGTAGAAAAAAGCCCCCAAGCATGCGAAGTAATCCGGGACAACTGCAGGCTTACCGGCTTGACCCCTAAGGTGAGATTGCTAACGCGGGACGCTTTGGTTGTGCTGCGGGAATTGGAGGGGCAATCTTTCGATTTGGTTTTTCTGGACCCACCTTACCGCCAAGGGTTGGCTCAGGTCAGTCTGGAGATATTGGCTGAGGGCAATTATTTAACCCCCAATGGGGTAATTATTGTTGAAACAAGCAGGGAAGAAGCGCTGCCTGTCGAATTAGGTAAATTATGTTTGCGGAAGCAGAGCAGGTACGGGGATACTGTGGTTTGGTACTACCAGCTTAGGTAAACAGGGGGAAGGGAAAAATAAGTATGGATGTATTGGCGATGCTGGACGAGTTGGAGGAATATGTGGACCGGGGAGCAAAGATTCCCATGACTGGCAAGGTACTTGTGGACGACGAAGCTATCTTTGACATAATCGATAAGATCAGGACGGCCCTGCCGGAAGAACTGCGGCAGGCTAAATGGATTACGAAAGAACGGGAGAGAATTCTGGAGGAGGCTCAGGCCGAGGCCGGAAAACTGGTGGACCAAGGACGCGGCTACATCGCAAAGCTGGTGGAAGAGTCGGAAATTACGCGCCAGGCCCAGGATCACGCAGAGGAACTGGTAGCCCAAGCCAGGAAAGTGGCCAGGGAGATTCGCAACGGCGCCAATGCTTATGCCGATGACCTCTTGGTGCGGCTGGAAAAATCATTGGTTGGGGTAGTTGAATCCCTGCATGAAGACCGGGAAGAACTGGCCAAGAGCATGAAGGAATAACGGTTTAGATCTGGGGTCAGACATAATTTAGGAAGTTGATTCGGTCCGTTTTAGGTATAACGGGTTGCGGAGTGCTGACTCTGCAACCCGTTATATTTTTGTGTCTTTTCATAATTGTCTTTTTTTGGGGAGGCGGGGAAGTTTTGTGTTACACTGCAAATATCAGTGCTTGTTAAAGGGCCTAAACCAGCGGATCGTAAGCCGATTGACCCCTAGCAGCAGAATTCCT
>JAJYNB010000174.1 GCA_021786555.1 Bacillota bacterium
CCATGCGGATGATGGGGATTTCCGCCTGAACAACAAGCCTGCTGATGTCCTTGCACCAGTCCACTCCCTCTTCCAGGCTCAAGGCCTGGAATTTGCCCGCCTGATACATTTCCGCCAAGGGAGTATTACTGATAACAACCGTAGGGTATACCCTGACAAAATCAGGCTGCAGGGAGATAACCCGGCGCACTGTGTCGAGGGTCTTTTCCTTTGTATCCCCAGGCAGGCCGGGCATGATCTGAATACCGGTTTTAAAGCCCCGTTGCTTCAGAAGCCGTACCGCTGCCTGCACCATGTCAGGACCGTAGTCCCGGCCCGAGAGCTGCAAAACCATAGGGTCCATGGACTGGACGCCCAGTTCAACGGTCTTAACCCCATAATCAGCCAGGAGGGCAAGAGTTTCCGGGTTAATAAAAGCTGGATGAGTGGAAACACGCACCGCATCAACCATCCCCGAGGCCCTGTATGGCTCGACCGCTTCCAGCAGTTCCTTCTGCAGCCCCTGGGGGAGGGCAGTAAAAGTCCCCCCATAAAAAGCCACCTCTACAGGGTAGGCTCCGGGGGGAACTCGGGTTAAAGCATAACCTATCTGCCCGCTTACTTTCCTGCCGCCGGTTTGGGCAGTAATCACCTTTTGGTCGCAGTAGACGCAGCGGTATGGGCAGCCCCAGTTGGGAATAAATACTGGGATAATATTCTTCCGCGCGGCCATGCTCACTTCTCACCCTTCCAGTGAGCCAGGGCCAGCTGGGCAGCGGCCTGTTCGGCCTCTTTCTTGGTGCGCCCTTCTCCCTGTGCCAGCATCTTGCCGCTTAAATAAACCCCGGCCACAAAACGCTTGTTATGGTCAGGACCCGATTCGGCCAGGATATGATAGCTGACCTGGCCCTCCTTTTTCTGCACCTTTTCCTGTAAAATGGTCTTATAGTCCCCGTAATTGCCGTGTACCACTTCATCAATGTCCGGTTTTAGCTGATTGATCACAAACTCCTGGGTGGGGGCCAGCCCCTGATCAAGATAAATTGCACCGATAACTGACTCAAAAGCGTCCGCCAGAATCGACGGCCTTTCCCGGCCGCCGGAAAGTTCCTCACCTTTTCCCAGCAGGAGGTATTCCCCCAAGCTGAAGCTCCTGGCCCTTTTGGCCAAAGTGTGTTCATTAACCACTGCCGCCCGCATTTTGGTCAGCTCACCTTCAGGTTTCCCGGGAAAAGCATGATACAGGTATTCTCCCACAATGAAATCCAGGATAGCGTCACCGAGAAATTCCAGGCGCTGGTTGTGTTCCGGAGCCTTGGCAGGGTTTTCAAAGGAATACGAAGGATGAGTTAAGGCTATGTCCAGATTATTTCCTGCACAATACTTGATTCTTAAACGGCTGGTGAGCTCACTTAATTTGCTGATCCGCTGTTCATCCACCTTAACTCACTCCTTTCTCAAACGTACTTCTTCAGCACTACCGTAGCATTGTGTCCGCCGAAGCCCAGGGAGTTGGACATAGCAGCCTTAACCGACATGCGGCGGGCTTCATTGGGAACATAGTCAAGGTCACACTCCGGGTCCGGGTTTTCCAGGTTGATGGTGGGCGGCACCACGTTTTCTTCGATGGCTTTGGCGCAGGCGATTAACTCAATGGCACCCGATGCGCCCATCAAGTGTCCGGTCATGGATTTTGTTGAACTTATCGCCACATTCCGGGCAGCCGGGCCGAAGATCTTCTTAATAGCAGCGGTTTCGGTTGCGTCGTTGGCGTCAGTTGAGGTGCCGTGGGCGTTGATATAACTTATATCAGCCGGAACCATGCCCGCGTCTTTAATGGCAATTTCCATGGCCCTGGCAGCGCCCGCCCCACCGGGAGACGGTGCTGTGATATGATGGGCGTCACAGGTGGAACCGTAGCCCGCCACCTCGGCATAAATGTGAGCATTACGAGCCAAGGCGTGGTCCAAAGTCTCCAGAACCAAAACCCCTGAGCCTTCTCCCATGATAAACCCGTCCCGCTCCCTGTCGAAGGGCCGACTGGCCCGCGTAGGCTCGTCATTACTGGTGGACATTGCTTTCATGGAACAAAATCCCGCAAAAGCCAAGGGAGTAAGGGGTGCTTCCGTCCCCCCGGCCAGGACCACATCCACATCCCCCCGCTGCAGCAGACGGAAGGCTTCCCCTACAGCGTTGGTAGAAGATGCACAAGCTGTAACCACGGTGTTGCTTGGACCCTGCAGTCCCAAACTAATGGAAATCTGACCCGCGCCCATGTTGCTGATCAGCATAGGTACGAAAAAAGGGCTTACCCGTCCCGGCCCGCGCTTCATCAGCACCTCTTTTTGCTCTTCAAAGGTGATAACCCCGCCGATACCGCATCCCAGGACCACTCCGATCCGCTGACGCTCTTCACTCTCCAGGTTAAGTTCCGCATCGCTCACCGCCATTTTGGCCGCCGCCAGCGCGAACTGGGAAAAACGGTCCATCCTTCTGGCTTCTTTTTTGTCCATATACATGCCGGGCTCAAAGTCGTTAACCTCGCCGGCGATCTTGGTTGGCATATCCTGAACATCGAAACGTGTAACAGGCCCAATGCCTGATTTGCCCTCAATTAAGTTTTGCCAAAAAACATCCTTGCCAATCCCGACCGGGGAAATCACTCCCAGGCCGGTAATTACCACACGGTTGGTCATGTCACACCTCACTCTTAATTGATTTTCTCGACCTCTGCCAGCAGGTTTGCAAAGATTTTCTTCACGGGCAGTATTTCGTTAATCCTTTTGATACACTCGCCGGAAAACACCAGCCCGTTGCGCAAGTCACCTTGTTGGGCATTGCTTAAGGCCAGCATGATGCAAAAATTACCTTTGCAGTGTTTAAGACAGGCATTACATTTTTTCGGCCGCAGATCCTCTCCGGCTATCAATCTGTCAGTAAATTCATTCTTCACACCGCGGCCCGGTAGTCCCACCGGACTTTCCACCAAAATAACATCATCATCTCCGGCTCTGATGAGGTGTTCCTTAAAGGCCCTGGACGCGCTGCACTCCTCACTGGTGGCAAAACGCGTACCCATCTGCACTCCGTCTGCTCCCAGCTTTATTACCTCGGCAACATCTTGACCGTCTATGATTCCACCGGCTCCAATCACCGGGATGCCTACAACCTGTTTCACTTCAGGCAGGATTTTGCGCATGGATTCCTGGGTACCAAGGTGACCCCCAGCCTCTTTGCCTTCAACAATAACCGCTGCGGCGCCTAATTTTTCCGACAGGAGAGCCAGTTTGGCCGTAGAAACAATAGGCACCACCGGAATACCTGCTTCTTTTCCCCAGGTAAACATGTCCCGGGAGAAACCGGCCCCCGAAACTATCAAATCAATCTTTTCTTCGATAGCTGCTTTGACAAGCTCAGCAAATTCCCGCACAGCAAACATGATGTTTACCCCGATTATACCTTTGGTCAGTTCGCGGGCCTTTCTAATTTCCGCCTTCAATTCCTCGATTGACAGGCCGCTGCCAGCGATGATTCCTATGCCGCCTTCATTGGCTACTGCAGCCGCCAAGGGAGCCATAGATAAACGAATGGCCATACCCCCCTGGATGACCGGAATC
>JAJYNB010000106.1 GCA_021786555.1 Bacillota bacterium
TAAACCACGCTTTAATTAACTATTTGATGCGAAGAAAGGCATCTAAATTAGGGATTTTTATGTCCGTTTTTGTTCTAATTTTCACTTTTATGCCAACTGCGGCCAAAGCTGATACGTCTCCTTTTAAGGCTGCCAAATTTCAGGTTTCCGTACAGCCTGAGTATGACGACCCCAGGATCCTGGTGGTTTGCCAGGGGGACTTGTATGTAGCCGGTACAGATACGGTGAAATGAGGTACATGGATAAGAAAAGCTTGATGCAGATGCTTCTGGACGGGAAAATCAGTGAAGATACCTACAAGAGCCTGCTGACCGAGTTGAGCGAACAAAACAAAGGGTAGGCCCGGCCGTGGAGGCCGGCAATTATAGCGTGAGGAGGCAGACAGTGTGAAAGGGAAAAATGTTAAGATTACTGCAGGTGTGCTGGTGATTGTAGCGGCCATTGCTTATCTGATTATCTCCGGCATGAGCAGTGCAACACCCGCCTATGCGCTTACGGTGCAGCAGGCGTTGGCGGGACAAGGTACCGCGGACAAATATTACCGCATCGAAGCCAACATTGACGCGGCGCATGCTCAGTGGAATGGGGACAAGACCCCGGTTGAACTGAAATTTGACCTTTATGACCCTTCCAACCCGGAGAAAAAGCTCACAGTTATCTACAATGATGTAAAACCGGACAACTTCTCCGAAGCGACTCAAGCAGTGGTTCAGGGAAAATTCAATCCTGATGGCACTTTCCACGCTGACCAGCTGTTGCTCAAATGCCCGTCCAAGTACGAAGCGGAGAACACAACCTCCAATAACGACGGGCCTGTAACAAAATTCCTCAAATCCTTGGGATTAAAAAGCTAATTCCCTGGTACGATATGCACTGAACACATGAACTATTGGGCGGCTGCCTGAAAGGGCAGCCCGCCGGACGACTGTTATGAAGGAGGGGACTATCGGCAATGGCTGAAGTCGGCTATCTTGCGCTGGTTTTAGGCTTGTTTATCAGTTTGTACGGAATTATTGCCTTTGTGATAGGAGTCACGAAAAAGAACCCCGCTTTCCTTGCCAGCGGCAAGGGGGCTTCACTGGCTGCAGCAGTTCTTAGTTCTGTGACCACTGTCGCTTTGTTGTATTTTTTAATGAGCGGAGATTACAGCATTAATTATGTTTACGAATACACCAGCAAGGACCTGCCTGTTTTTTACCGCTTTGCGGCTTTCTGGGCGGGCAATGCCGGATCCCTGCTGCTGTGGCTTTTTCTCTTGACCTGGTATACGGTTATTGTTGCCTTTTCTAAAAAGACCAAGCAGCTGACTCCTTATGCCAGCAGCATCCTGCTGTTTAACTCGGCCTTTTTCTTCTTTGTGCTAGCCTTTTTGGTCAATCCCTTTGAACGGGTTCCCGGTTGGACCCCTGGAGCGGTAGTACCGGACGGCGCGGGCATGAACCCGATGCTTCAGAACCCGGGGATGGTGTTTCACCCTCTGACCACTTATTTGGGCTACGTCGGTTTTGCTGTACCCTTTGCCTACGCCATGACAGCCTTGTTAACCAAAACTGCTGATGATGAATGGATTAAAGTCACCCGGCGTTGGACCATTATGGCTTGGGCATTTTTGAGTCTGGGCAACCTGTGGGGAGCCCAATGGGCTTACACAGAATTGGGCTGGGGCGGGTACTGGGGTTGGGATCCGGTGGAAAACGCTTCCTTTATTCCATGGTTGACCGGTTCCGCTTTCCTGCACTCGGTTATGGTTCAGGAACGCAAGGACATGCTGAAAGTTTGGAATGTGACATTAATTGCTATCACCTACGTGCTCACTCTGTTTGGCACTTTCCTGGTGCGCAGCGGTGTCTTGACTTCGGTGCACGCCTTCAGCGGCGGACCTCTGGGCCGGTATTTTCTGGCATTTACGGTATTTATGCTGTTCGCTGCGATTTTCCTGATCGTGGACCGGCGCAAACTTTTGAGTCAGGCCCGCAGCTTTGAGTCATTCCTTTCCAAAGAGAGCAGCTTTTTACTCAACAACCTGGTGCTGGTGGGCTTGGCCTTCGCCGTGTTCTGGGGTACGATTTATCCTTTGATTTCAGAGGCTGTCCGCGGTGTGAAGGTTACGGTGGGAGCACCTTTCTTCAATTCGGTCAGTGCGCCCTTGGGGCTTGCCCTGTTCCTGCTGATGGGCGTATGCCCATTAATCGCCTGGCGCAAGGCAACTCTTAAAAACCTGGTGCAGAATTTCCAATGGTCGGCAGTCGGTGCTGTAGCAGTCGCAGTGGTGCTGTTCTTTATGGGCATTCGGAAGCCTTATGCGTTGGCCAGTTATGGAATTGCCTTTTTCACCATTGCAACAATCCTGATGGAAATATTCCGCGGCACGAGGGTGAGGCACCGGTTGACCGGGGAATCCTACCCAGTGTCTTTCATTCGCTTACTGGTGCGCAACCGTCGGCGGCACGGAGGCTATATCATCCACCTTGGCCTGGTGTTGATGCTTATCGGCATTACCGGTTCCCAAGCCTATAACCTGGATACCACCAAAACCATCAAGGTTGGTGAAAGCTTGAGCATAGGTCAGTATTCACTTAGTTTCAATAATTTGGCTGAGAAGAAGCTTACATCTGACAAAGATGCGGTCTATGCGGATATGACAGTGTCTAAGAACGGCGCCTACGTGGCGCAAATTGAACCGCAAAAGGTGTTCTATGCAACAGCCCCCGATCAACCTGAGTCGGTGGTCGGCCTATATTCAACAGCAAAAGAAGATGTCTACGTTGTTCTGGCGTCGTGGGACCAGAACGGAAACACCACTTTTAAAGCTTTTGTGAATCCGCTGGTAATCTGGTTGTGGATTGGCGGCTATATTTTGGTGTTCGGCACCATTTTTGCTCTGTGGCCGGGCCGGGGCAGTCAGGCAGGCTCCAAATACGTGCGGAGTGAGCGGTTAGCGCAAGAGGCAGTGTAAGGGGGTCTGAACCATGAAGAAGGTTTTGCCTGTTTTAGCCGTGGCGCTGGTGTTACTCATGCTTCCCTCCCGTGTCGGGGCAGCAGAGGATTGGCAGACCAGGCCGATTCCTCTGGATGTAGAATCGGGCGTTATTTGCGTCTTGGATGGCTGTAATATGGTTCTCTCCTCCTGCGACGATGCGGCCGCTCAAAAAATGCGCGGGATTATCAGGGAAAAAATGTACAAGGATGGAATGAACAGGCAGCAGCTATATTCATATTTGTCCTCGGTATATGGCGAGAGCGTACTGGCTGCGCCGCCCAAGAGGGGCTTTGACTGGGTAGCATGGATTACTCCTTTCGTTGCTGCGGCGGGGGGAGCTGTCGTGGTCTACTTGGGTCTGGAAAAATGGGTTATCCCTGGCCGGGACAGAGAAGAGAACCATACGCCGGAACCCATTGATTCCGTATATGCGGAGCAGCTGGATGAGGAATTAAAGCGGTACCTATAAGGACGGGAGGGAAATCTGTTGAGCGCCTTTTTCAGTGTTATCCTGGCAGTGGTGGTACTGATATTAATAGGTTATCCTCTGTTTAAGGGCTACCGGGGTGAGGGCTACCCCGAAGTTAAGCCGGCACGTCCAAGCCTGGCAG
>JAJYNB010000083.1 GCA_021786555.1 Bacillota bacterium
AAAAAAGAAGCAATGTTAACTTAAATTATATGACTTTAATAATCGGCACTTTCACTCCTATAACACTCCTATAATAATCTATTATTGGAAACTACTTTGCGGGTGGTGACAGCTTCGCTGGTACTACCCCTATAAGATCAGCACCCCTTCCCGCATAATTACTTTCCCGTCAACTTCCAACGTGGGTTTGGTCAAAATTCCGTCCAGGTGGATGCCCACCGTCACCTTGCCGCCGAAACTGGCGTTATTCCCCAGAGCCAGGTGAGCCGTGCCCAAGACCTTTTCATCCTCCAGAATTATGCCGGTCAACCTGGCCCTGTCGTTAGTTCCGATGCCCAGTTCAGCAATATTGCGGCCTTCTAGCGCAAAGGGCGCGAGCATTTCTTCCAGTTGACGGGCGCCCGCTCCGCCTTCAATCCTGACAGCGTACCCCTTTTCGACTACCAATCTTACCGGCTCGTCCAACAGGCCGATCCCGGCTATGGCCCCGTCAATTATTACCACACCTGAGGAGGTGCCCTCCACGGGAGCGATGTAGGCTTCTCCGGCGGGAAGATTGCCAAAGGCCCCGGGTTCGGTATACAGTCCCGTATCAGGTTCCCCCTGGCGCCCCTCAATATCCATGATTAAATCGGTACCTAACTCTGTAGTAAGATGCGCTCTTTTCCCGCCGGACAAGACTGATGCCACTTGCTCGCTCAAGCGGGCAATCCCGGGGTAATCTGCATCCAAGGTGCGAGCGGCAATATCTGCTGTAATCGACGGCAGGGTTGCAATCCGGGTACCGGACGCATTGGCTTCCCGCCTCGCCTTGGTATGAGACAGGGATTTGGAAGTCGGCGCCAGAACCACATCAGCATGTCTCATCAGCTCCGCCACCACCGGAGGCGGTTCCTCGCCATGAACGCGGCGCGGTATAATCTCAACCAGAATTGCTTCAGCTCCTGCTTCCTTAGCCTGTTCCCAAAGGCTGACCCCAACCTCTTTGGTACCGGCGTCCGTAATCACCACCACTTGTTCACCCGCCTTAACACCAAGGCAGTCCCGCACGGCAGTTCTGGCCCCCTGGATTAACCTCTCCATAAACGCACTCTCCTTATTTGAATTTTAATTTTTTGAACAAACCGGCTCGTTAGCCGGTTTTATAATTTTAGCTGAAAGCTGCTGTTGCATAACACGTTTGCTCAAGTATATAATGTCAGTAACAGTCGTATCCGATAAGCTGGAGGGGAATAGCTTTGCAAGTAATTCTATATGACACTACTCTCCGGGACGGCGCTCAAGGAGAAGGAGTTCAATTTTCTGTAGAAGATAAACTGAGGGCAGCCAAGAAACTGGATCAGCTTGGCGTCCATTATATAGAAGGCGGTTGGCCGGGTGCCAACCCCAGGGACATAGAATTCTTTGAGCAGGCCCGGTCCCTCAAACTCACCACGGCAAAGCTTTCGGCTTTCGGCAGCACCTGCCGTCCCAATACCCCCGCCGAGCAGGATCCGGTCCTGAACCAGCTCATCTCAGCCCAGACTCCCGTTGTAACAATTTTCGGCAAGACCTGGGACCTGCATGTGACCCATGTGCTGCAGACCACCCTGCCGGAAAACCTGAGAATGATTCGGGAATCAATCTCTTTTCTCAAAGCCAAGGGCCGGGAAGTAATCTATGACGCCGAGCACTTTTTTGACGGATTTAAGACCGACCCCGCATACGCCATCTCCACCCTCCGGGCCGCCCTGGACGGGGGAGCCGATTGTCTGGTTTTGTGTGATACCAACGGCGGCACCATGCCCCTGGAACTAAGCGCTATTATCAGCCGGGTCAAGGAATTGGTACCGGCGCCCCTGGGTATCCATGCCCACAATGACAGTGGTCTGGCTGTGGCCAATTCCGTAATCGCCGTTCAGCAAGGGGCTGCCCACGTGCAGGGCACTTTTAACGGCTACGGGGAGCGTTGCGGCAACGCCAATCTGGTGAGCATTATTCCCAATCTGCAGCTGAAATTAGGGTACAAAATCCTTGCAGCTGAAAGTCTGGCGCAAATATCCTCGACTTCCCGCTTTATCAGCGAACTGGCCAATATGATTCCCGATGAAAAGCAGCCCTATGTGGGCCGCAGCGCCTTTGCCCACAAAGCGGGAATGCATGCCGACGGGGTAATCAAGGTCAGCCAGTCTTTTGAGCATATCAACCCGTCCCTGGTGGGCAACAACCGCCGTATCCTGGTCTCAGACCAGGCGGGCAGAGGAAATATCCTGGCCCGGGTCAAACGTTACCAGCCAAATATCGACAAAGGTTCTCCTGTATTATCCACCCTGCTCAACAAGCTGAAGCAGTTGGAATACCAGGGCTACCAGTTCGAAGCCGCCGAGGGTTCACTGGATTTGCTGATCAAGAAACATTTGGGCATGTTCAGACCCAGTTTCCATCTGGAAGACTTTCGGGTACTTATCGCCCGGGACAGCCAGGACTCCATGTCCTGTGAAGCAATTGTCAAAATCAGGGTAAACGACGAGCTGGTCCATGTTGTTTCCAACGGCGCCGGTCCGGTCAACGCCCTGGACCAGTCGCTGCGCAAAGCGCTGGAACCCTTTTTCCCAATCTTGCAGCAAATGGTGCTGGACGATTACAAAGTGAGGGTAATCGACGGCAGTTCCGGCACCGGCGCTCTGGTTAAGGTGCTGATTGAAACCCGCTACCACGGCGACACCTGGGGAACGGTCGGGGTGTCGGAAAACATCATTGAAGCCAGTATCCAGGCCCTGGTGGAAAGCCTGGAATACGGGCTTATGACCTACGAAACATCCGCCGGCCAGTCTTCCGCTGAAGCAGGCGTGTAAAGCAGAATTCAGTCCAGAAAAATGAGTCAGTCGGGGACGGTTCCTCACTGACTCATTTTTGTATTCTCTCCGGGACAAAGTGAGTCAGCTAGGGACGGTTCCTCTCTGACTCATTTTTGCGGGTTGATGAGTCAGCTGGGGACGGTTCTTCTCTGACTCATTTTTGCCGGGTTCAACCGGTTGACGTGTGCCTTGCCACTCTGTACAATTTCCGCCGTGCCTTCTTCCTTAGCACTCTGTTTAGCGGTGCGGTCCGCCGGCCCGCCGTTCTCATGCGCTGTGGCTGTTACATCCAGTCAGCGCTTCTGCTTTGGCTTTGGCTTTGGCAGGTTTTTGCTTTTCCCTTCAGCCGGTTTTGCTTTCCCGTCCTTAGTCTTTTTCATTGGTTGAATTTCCGCTTTTCGCCACAGTTTCCTGTGGTAGATGGTCCACACTGCCAGTACCAACAGAATACCGGAAGCGATAATACTAATTCTAACCTGGGCCCAACCATAACTGCCCTGGACTAACCCGATAACCTGCCCTGACATGCTAAGCAGCAAGCCAGCGCAGACAACAATCCACATCTGCAGGTCCACGTTCTTTTTCTTGCCCATGCGGATTGCCATGTAATAAACATAGAGCCCAATACAAAAGAAAAAGCCGAAATTCACCACGGATTGAACGTAGCTTAAAGCCTGCAAAGCATCCCCTCCAATATTTCCCTTGTCCCAAGTATAGTAAACCCTTCCAAGGAGTA
>JAJYNB010000368.1 GCA_021786555.1 Bacillota bacterium
GGTCTACCTGGGTAGGTGAATCGGGCACTTCATCCGGCACAAATTTTACATTGACCACGGCCTCAACCCGGGACCTCACCCTGGATGTCTGGCTCCCCCGTATTAGCTTGTAAGTCCCGGCGCTTTGCACGGTAATATTATTGATTAGTATCCGGGTATCGATGGTATCCTGGGTTGTGAAGTTGTACTTGATGGCCCATGTATAGCCGGCGGTGACAGTATCACCTGTAGTGGGCGGAACGACGTCAAAGGTGCCGCTGGCAGACGAATAATAGTCCGGAATATTCCGGCTGTTGGGGGGCAGGAGTTTGTTATTGGGCAGGCCAAAATCAGGATCGGTGATTTTCTTCAGGGAACCCGGCGGATCAGGGTATTGGATATAATACTTCACGTTGAACAAAGCGTTCTGCAGCCCCGCCTCCGCAGCGTACCTGGACTGCCACTGGTTAACAAGCGTGTTGTTGAGCTTTAGCTCGCCGGTGAGCTGCGTCAGATAAACAGTTATGAACAGGGAAAACACGGCGATGCTCAGTAAGGCCAGAGGGAGGGCATAGCCGCTCTCCCCCCGAGTATCATGTCTCATGCTGCCATCCCCTTGCTTATTGCTGGTTGATGGTGAAGGCGGCTTTAGCGGTTCCGTCAGTCACGGTTACACCCAGATAACCTGGAGCTATCTTTCCACCGCTCACGGGGACATTATTGGTAACAAACAGCGGCGCGTCACTGTCGGCTACATCGTTAACCCAGAGCCTCAGGCTGTACTGCTGCGCATTTTGGTCCCAGTCTGTCTTGGCCCGCAGGGTGGCCCGGTTGTTGAACCCGGTAATACTGCCGATTTCTTTTATTGAACCTTTTTCACCGTAGTAGACTTTGCCGCTTTCATCAATGCCAAAGCCTGTGTAGGTACCCCCTTTGGCATTGTTTACACCGTTGTAGAACAGGGTCAGGAGCGCCAGGCTGTGAGAGTCTCCGCCACCGGTAAACTCAACGTCTACCTGGTAATCAAAGTTCTGAACTTGATGGTTGTAGTACAAAACCTTGTCGTTGCAGTTGCCTTTCTTGTCAATCTCGCGGGAACTGTCATCCACAGAGCCAAAGCCGTCCGTATTACCCCTGTCGACCTTCCAGTCGCCCTGATTGTCGTCCCTGTCGTCACCCTGCCACCGGTGCTTGTTGGGGCTGTCATCCCCTTCATTTTCGTGTGAAGCGCCGCCGAGATTGACTGTAAACGCGTTATTCTCGTTGACGATTTCAGGCTGCCCGGCGCCCAGCACGTCAGGGGTAATAGTCCACACATCGTAGGTAGTATTATTTGCTACATCCGAAGTCGAAAGGCTGATGTGCAGTGTACAGTCATCCGCAACCCTGACGTTGTGGGAATTGCTGCCGTCACCTATATTGAAGAAAGCAATGATGGTCTGGCCGGTGGCACTATAATTTTGGGGGTCAAATGCGGCGCCGTGCTTGACAATGACCACCTTCGTGCCACTGCTGAAGTGGGTGTGCCGGCCCGTGATCTTGACATTAGCCGCACTATCGGTACTGTCGTACCCATGATCGTCCTTCGCGTCATCATCATCCCTGCCGGATGCGCCGGCAGGAACCCAGTTAAATTGCTCCACGTAGATAGAAGGAATATTGTCAGACCCTCCGCTGCCCGGATTGTTATTTCCCCCGTTGTTATTGTGATCTGGGCGGAGCACGAAAGGACTGTCATGGATTTCAGCCACCCTGGCCATGGCCGTATCCTGGAAAGTCATGACCGAGTCACTGACCTTGACTGTCAGCTCCATCTGGACGCGGTCGGCTATGGTCCCGGTCCTGGTTATCGGGGTGAAGGCCGCCAGGTTGATGGCGTGGATCAAAAATGTTTTCACCCCGTTCTCCTGCAGGTAAATCTCCTGTTTCTCCGGGGAACTGTCATACCCGTAAACCTTGGTGATAATTCCCCTTGCATCCAGAATCTGAATCGTATCACCGGTAGTGGTATTTCCCACCGAAGAGACTACATTCACCCCCGGAGCCTGTTCAATATCGCTCACCATCTTGGTCAATACCTGCCTGGCGCTGATGCGGCTGTCCATCTCATCACGCTGCCTGCTCAAAAGCTTTTGGCCGCTGCCTGTGGCGTTAACCAGAGATACGCCTATTACCGTCAAAATAGTAAGGCTGGCCATGACTTCAACCAGTGTAAACCCTTGTTCCCGCTTGGATAGCCTGGCAAACAAACGATAAAACATTATCTCACCTCCCTAACAATTCCGTAGTCAGGTCCACATGCCTGTCTTGTCCTGACCAATTGTCAATCCAATGTACTGTCACCGTAACCAACAAATCGTTAAACTGATAAGCCCGGTTCTTTGAATACTTGGTCTCCTTAGTCGAAACAACAACCCAGCGCGTGAAACTCTTTTTGCGGTTTACCTGGGTATACTTGTCTATGGTGTAATGAGTTTTGTCAAAATCCGAAACGGTTAAGTGAGCTGTTGACAGCACTTGCTCCAGATAGTCGGTGGCCAGGCCCATGGCGATGGTTTTTTCCTGGGCCTGTTGGCTGAGCAGTACTCCACGGTTGATAATTTGAACCAGGGGAATCAGCACAACAACCAGAATCAATGCAGACATAACCACTTCTACCAGGGTAAATCCGGACTCGCCTGAAAGCCTTGTGCCCATCACCACACCTCCTCAAACAAAAACTTGTCCGCATACCGGACAAGCTGGGAGACTACTTGATTCTCCCGGCGGTCCGGCTGGCATAGCCTGGTCCGGTTCGGAACGAGCGGGCAAAAGGCATAATGCCCTTTGGACCTCGAACTCCGCTGCAGACTGGCCGTAGCTCCGTGACTTTGCGTCACCAGATTTCCCTGGTTTTGCCCTTTACAGGTAAATTTTACAAGCGTTTTTATGACTCTATTCTTCAGCTGAGACTTTTTTCCTGCCAGTCCCCAAAATTTTTTACCAAAAAGTTTTATTTTTGCCCTTTTATGCTGCTTTTTTTCCCGCACGTATACCACTGTGACATTTTTTCGATAATCGGAGTTCACCTTAAAATGCCGCCAGTGAACTCGTTTAGCTTCCGCTAAACATCGGGTCTTAGGTGGGGGACTCTACCCCCACCTAAGCTGAATGCGGCATGACCGCTCCCACTTATAGAAGTGGGAGTCTTGGATAGGGATAAAACGCCAAGAGCCCCGAAACCAATGGTTTCGGGGCTCTGCACCGGAATTCACCAACTCGCAGGCAGGTAACTCTCCCAGTCAAACGGGGTCGTCACTGTCTGCTGCGAAACAGTCTGTACGTTAACTGCTGACTCCGGGATATTGAGAGGTACGAAAGTAACTTGCACCTTCTGCGCGATTCGGTACTTAGGACCGGTAGAGCCCAGTCTGCCTACACTCTGAATTACGAGGGTGTTGGTCAGGGTATTTTCGTAAGTAGCAGTGCCGTTGGTAGTGGCGGGGGTAGGCGGTTGGGTACCCTGGTAAATAATTGCCCAGGCATAGGCGCCAACCGTTTGGCCGCTGGTATCTCTGAGAGTGCCGCCATTTGAAGACTTGAAATTACTTACG
>JAJYNB010000131.1 GCA_021786555.1 Bacillota bacterium
TATTTTCAAAGTTGGGCTGGTGGCTGGTAACGGCTTTGATTATCTGTTTGTGAGGGAGGATTTTGATTTGCGCGGCCGCTCCCCCGGAGAGGTTGCACAACCCCTAAAGGCGGGGGCTGTTAAAGCGGGTATGGGCCAAGCAAAAATAAAAACTATCCTGTCCGAAAGCGAAGCTTTTGCGGCAGCCCTGAACTTTGCAAGGCCGGGAGATTTGGTCATACACTTCTATGAAAAGTTAGAACCGGTTTTGGAATGTCTGGACAGGTATATTGAGACACATAAGCTGCCTTTGGTCGAGGAGGAAGATGCAAAAGCAATGATTTTATAACAGGCATGGCTTTTGACACAGAACAAGCTGTCCGATATGACAGCTTGTTCTCTTATAAGTTTTTGTGTACGGGAAAAAGGATTTTGTCCCTGGAAGTTTAATATAATACTTTTAACAGTATCTCGGGGGAGATCCACATGAATCAGGTAGTTGAGCAGGCCCATGCTAAAGTCAACCTTACCTTGAACGTGATAAGACGCCGTGAGGACGGATATCACGAAGTAGAAATGGTGATGCAGTCCCTGGAATTGGCAGATGTAGTCAGGTTGCGGCAGACGGAAAGTGGTATCCGCCTCAAGACCGCATCGCTCCAAATTCCGGCGGGTGAAGATAATTTAGCTTGGCGGGCGGCACGATTGATGTTCAACAGGTTCGGCTGTACGGGCGGCTTGGAAATCGAGTTGGAAAAACGCATACCTGTAGCTGCGGGTTTGGCGGGCGGCAGCACCGACGCAGCCGCAGTAATGCGGGGCATTAACGGGCTGTGGGGATTGAATCAATCAAAGGCAGCCCTGTGTGAACTCGGCGCCCGTCTGGGTTCTGATATTCCCTTCTGTATCACGGGGGGAACGGCTTTAGCCAGAGGCAGGGGAGAACTGTTGACCAGCCTACCGGAATGCCCCGTGCTGTGGCTGGTTCTGGTGAAACCTCCTTTAGGTGTTTCAACTGCAGCAGTATATGGCAATCTGAGGTTGGATCGGGTAGGGGAAAGACCGGATGCGGACAAAATGATTCGGGCTCTGACGGAGAGGCGCCCCCGTTCCATAGCCGCTGCCGTGGGCAACGTGCTGGAGAAGGTTACTATTCAAATGGCTCCACAGGTGCAGAGCATCAAACAGGAGTTGCTTAAAGCCGGGGCGGTGAATGCACTGATGTCCGGCAGCGGGCCGACCGTATTCGCTATAGCTGAGGACGAAAACCACGCCAGGTCCCTGGCAAAGGTTTTTGAACATACGGAGTATACAGTAATAGTAACCAAAACCTGTCAGTAAGTACTCAGAACGCAGGAGTCAGGAGTCAGAATGAGAGAACCAACAAAAACAGGGAGCATATTCTCGGGGCATTCTGAATTCTGAATTCTGACTACTGAATTCTGAATACCCAAATTTAGTTTAAGTTTACCGGAAGGGATGTTGAAAAAATGGAGAGACGGCTGGTACCTGTGAAACTCGATAGTTATAAGCCGCTGAGAGAAATCGTTTTTGAGTCCTTGCGTGAGGCCATTATCGGCGGGGTGTTAAGACCCGGTGAAAGGATGATGGAAATACAATTGGCGGAGGAAATGGGCGTGAGCCGCACCCCGGTACGGGAAGCCATCCGTAAACTGGAGCTGGAAGGGTTTGTGGTAATGGTACCCCGCAAAGGGGCTTATGTTGCCGGTATCTCCCTGAAAGATATCAATGATGTGTTCGAAATCAGGGCAGCCTTGGAGGCATTGGCCGCAGGACTGGCGGCAGAACGCATGACCGAAGATGAACTGGAGCAAATGGAGCGGCTTTTGGTCCGTAAAGCCGAGATTATAGAAAACAATGACCTGGAATCCATAGTGGAAGTGGATACCGATTTCCACGCCACATTATATAAGGCTAGCCGCAATGAAAGGTTAATTCAAATTTTAAGCAATCTGCGAGAACAAATTCAGCGCTTCAGAACCACCTCCCTGGCGGTACCTGGGCGGATGAAAGATGCCTTGGAAGAGCACCGCAAGATGGTTGAAGCCCTGTCGGAAAGAAACGTCACTCTTGCTCAAAGTTTGGCCACTGAGCATATTGAGAATGCGGAAAACGTGATGCTGGAGGCTTTGCGCCGCAATAAGGCTGGTACTAGAGACCTTAAGTAAGGGTGGATTTTTAGCGTGGAAAAATTTAAGCGCAGCGAAAGACTGGTGGCTATTACCAAATACCTGGTTGACCACCCTCGTGCACTGATTTCTCTCGGTTTTTTTTCCGAGCTTTTTACGGCTGCCAAGTCAACTATTAGTGAAGATTTGGTCATTGTCCGTGACACCCTGGACAGCTTCGGCATGGGTTTGTTGGAAACATTACCCGGCGCAGGCGGGGGAGTAAAGTTTTTGCCTCAAATCGGACAGGACGAAACTGCTCGGTTTTTGTATGAGCTGTCAGAAAAGCTTTCCCAACCGGAACGGATAATTCCGGGTGGATTTCTCTATATGACCGACTTGCTCTTTGACCCGGCAGTCAGCAACAAGGTTGGAACAATCTTCGCAACACAGTTCGCTCACTTGAATCCTGCAGCGGTAATCACCATTGAGACCAAAGGTATACCCCTGGCACTAATGACTGCAAAAGCCTTAAATGTGCCGCTGGTAGTGATCCGCAATGACAGTCGGGTTACGGAAGGTTCGTCGGTCAGCATCAATTATGTTTCAGGCTCGACCAGGCGGATTCAGACCATGTCCCTACCACGGCGGGCCTTAGCCAAAGGTTCAAGGGTTGTGCTGATTGATGACTTTATGAAAGCCGGCGGCACTGCTAAAGGTATGTTGGAACTCTTGGAGGAGTTTGAGGTGCAAGTCCTGGGAGTGGGTGTTTTGGTGCGCAATGTGGATCCAACAGAGAAACTGGTGACCGATTATTTTTGCCTGCTGGATTTGGCTGAGATTGATGAGCACCAGCGGAAAATAAAAATCAGACCCACCGTGCAATAGGCAAATGCCTGCCAAAAAATCCTGGCAGGTATTATTTTTAGGCTGAAAAGCGGTGGAAAAAAGAGGGATATTTTTTTGGAAATTATATGGATTATAGGAGGAATTTTACACACTGGCAGAGAATAACAAATTGTCAAACAAGCAGCGGAAGGTGGTGAAAGCATGAACATTACAGACGTAAGGATTCGCAAGATCAATATCGAAGGCAAGATGAAGGCAGTAGTGTCGGTCACTTTTGACAATTCATTTGTAGTGCACGATGTCAAGGTGGTCGAAGGCCAAAACGGTTTGTTTGTAGCTATGCCCAGCCGAAAGACTCCGGAAGGGGAGTTTCGCGATATAGCTCATCCAATCTCTGCTGACGCCCGTGAGTACATTCAATCTGCCGTATTGAAAGCCTATAGGGAGGCAATCTAAACTAAGCTTTGTCACTTTCGAGCCTGGGAAGGCTCTTTTTCTTTTAAGCAGAATTAAAGATAAAAAGGAATTAGATGAGAAATCTCGAATATTTAGCCTTGGTCTTGAGGATGAGCAGGCCCGCACCCAGGAAACACTATACAAAGCAGGAAGTGAGG
>JAJYNB010000091.1 GCA_021786555.1 Bacillota bacterium
ACAGGCACAGCGAGCCACACTCCCAGAATAAGCAGCACCTTCCCTGCATAGATAGCGCGGTAGGCAATTCCTATACCCACTACCGAGCCGACAGTCACTTCACTGGTGGAAAGAGGCACCCCTAACAAATTGGCGAAAAAAAGTGTCAGGCAAGCAGATGCGAGAATTATGATGACGATTTCTACGTTCAAGACCTCAGGTGGAATAATTCCCTTGCCAATGGTCTGAACCACCTGCCCTCCGCCCGTTATTGCACCTAAGAAAACAGCAACCCCGACGAGAAGGAGTGCAATCCATTGCTTTTTAATGGCTCCTCCGCCGAAGGCTGCTCCCATAGAGGCCGCGGTCCCGCTTGCCCCTATGTTCATGGCAAAAAACAACGCAACCACCCAAGCGACTCCCAGCAACTCTACTCCCCCTACCCAAAACATACATCTCCGATTTGTTTACTATGCTTAAAATATTAGCATTTTATGACTGCATAGTCAATCCGCTAAACGGTGTTTTGCTCCCCGGTTCGCGCTTAAATCACCCGGCTAACGCCTGGTCGAAATCATTGATCAAGTCTTCAATGTCCTCAATTCCCACACTGACCCGGATCATATCTTCCGGCACCCCGGCCTCCAGCCTTTCCTCGGGTGATTGGTTAGCGTAGATTGTTGAGGCCGGATGGATGACCAATGTCCTGACATCGCCGATGTTTGCCAGGTTATACGCATACTTCAAGCTATTGATCACATTATAAGCCCGCTCTTTCGAGCCCACTCCAAAAGTTAACAGTATGCCGTACTTGCCGCTAAACTGTTCGCTGGCTATGTGGTGATATGGGTTTTCGCTTAAGCCCGGGTAATTTACCCACTGCACCTGCGGGTGTTGACTTAAGAACCTTGCCAGGGCCAAGGCGTTAGAGCAAATCCTATCCAGGCGCAGACCCAGGGTTTCCAGTCCCAGGCAGTTCAGATAGGCGTTAAAAGGGGCCTGACAAGCACCCAGGTCCCGGTACAGCCCTGACCTCAACTTGGCTAGATAAGCAAAGAAGGAATGCGCCTTTTTCAACTTAAACAGTTTGGGAAACTTCTCCTCGGACCACTGGAACCTGCCCTTGTCAATGATCACCCCCCCGATGGAATTGCCGCTGCCGTTAATAATTTTGGAGGTGGAGTGCACCACAATGTCCGCGCCTTGTTCCAGCGGCCTGACCAGATAAGGGGAAGTAACTGTATTATCGACTATTAGCGGTATCTGGTGCGAGTGGGCCAGCCCGGCCAGAGCCTTGATATCCGGGACATCCATTTTTGGATTGCCGATACTCTCGATGAAGATCAGTTTGGTCTTGGCCGTGATTAATTCTGCGAAGCTCTCCTCTCTGACATCTGGGGTAAACCTGGCAGTAATGCCGAAATCACTCAGACTTTTAAAGAGGGCATAACTACCCGAAAAAATTCCCGAACTTGCCACCAACTCGTCGCCTTGTTCCAGCAGATTCAAAACAGCCAAAGAAATCGCCGCCATGCCGGAAGAGCAGCTAACCGCCCCAATTCCCTTTTCCAGGCTGGTTATGCGCCTCTCAAAGGTGTGAACGCTCGGATTGCCAATTCTGGTATAAACATAACCCTGCCCGCTGCCGCTAAAGGCCTGCTCCAGCTGCTCGGCGGATTCATAGTGGAAAGCAGCGGCCTGGAAAATCGGGACCTGAGTAGCCCCTGTCTTTTCGTCAAAGCTGTTGCTGCCATGCAGAAGTTGCGTGTTAAATTCCATATAGCCCCTACTCCTTTAATAGCTCAGATTAAAACAGAAACGCGTTACATTTCTTAACGACTAGTCAACTACTTCCAAAAGGATTTCACTATATGCCCCATGGCGAATCTTAAAAGCCTTGAGAACCGGCTCTTCGCCTTGCAGGGAAAGGATCATATAAATCCCCTCAGGGTCATAAGCTAAGCGGATATCCTCCGCAGAGGGGCGGGCAGGAGTATTGGGGTGACTGTGGTAGTTACCCAACAACTTCAACCCTTTTCTCCGCATCTCCCGCACAGCCGCAAACTGCTCTTTCGGGTCCATGGAAAAATGCTCCGGGCTCTGGTCCAGATTAGTCATAGGAAAAATCTCAACAATTCGGAGACTATCTTCTGTTATGCTTCCGGCCAAAAGACCACAAGCTTCTATAGGCAAATGTTCCTTGGCCTGGGCCAATATTTGTCGGAGACAAGACCGGGAAAGTTTCAGCACCTTTATACCTCCTTTAACAAAAAGCTCTTCCCAGCGGAAGAGCTTTGTTTCTCTCATCTGCCGGGATTTGCTCCCACAGGAATTGGCACCACGCCATCAGGCCGGTTGCCGGGCTTCATCGGGCCAGTCCCTCCGCCGCTCTTGATAAGAGGCTTTATTTAGTTGGCGCGAAGTTCGCAGGGAGGCAGTTCGTACTCCACCGGTTGGGTGATAGTCGGATTCTCGCCGCAAACAGGACAGCTTGGGTTGCGGGAAATCTTGACATCCCTGAATTTCAGCTTCAGGGCATCCAAGGTCAGTATCCGGCCTACCAGAGGATCCCCTTTGCCAAGCACCAGTTTAATTACTTCTGTGGCCTGGATTACCCCGATAATCCCCGCCACAGCTCCCAGCACCCCAGCTTCAGCACAGGTCGGGACTGCCCCTGCCGGCGGCGGTTCCCGGAAAATGCACCGGAAGCACGGTCCTTCGCCCGGCTTGATGGTCATTACCTGCCCGTTAAAGCGTAGAATGCCGCCATGTACCATAGGTTTTTTGGCGATAACACAGGCATCGTTGATCAGATAGCGCGTGGGAAAGTTATCTGTACCGTCCACCACTATGTCGTAATCCGCAATCAAGTCCAGCACGTTCTCTGCAGTCAGCCGGTAGTGGTGAGTAATCACGTTGCATTCAGGGTTAAGTGCTGTAAGTTTTGCTTTGGCCGACTCTACCTTCGGCTGATTGAGGTCCGGTGTGGCATGGAGTATCTGCCTTTGCAGATTAGAGAGGTCAACCACATCATCATCGATCAGCCCGAGAGTCCCAATGCCGGCGGCAGCCAGGTAAAAGGCTGCCGGTGAGCCCAATCCCCCAGTCCCCACCACGAAAACCTTGGCTTGCGCCAGTTTCGCTTGCCCTGATCCTCCTATTTCAGGCAGTAAAATATGCCTGCTGTAGCGCTTTATGTAATCTTCACTGAACAATGAGTAGTCCCCCCCCGTTTTGTTTTCTTTGGATCAAGCCGACCCGCTCTTCCGCCGTAAAAGGAGCTTAAAATAGGGGAACATGCTAAGATAGCGCTCCCCGGTGTCAGGCAGGATGACCACTACCCGTTTCCCGGGCCCGAGTTCCCTTGCCACCCGCCCGGCAACAAAGGCGGCTGCGCCGGAGGAAATCCCAACCAGCAAACCCTCCTGTTCAGCCAGTCGGGTCATGGTCAGATAGGCTTCATGGTCTTCAACCTGTATCAACCTGTCGATGACCCCGGTATTCAACACTTCCGGCACAAAACCGGCGCCTATGCCTTGCAGCAGATGCGGACCGGCAGAACCACCTGAAAGAACAGGAGAACCGGCCGGCTCCACCCCAACCACTAACAGGTTGGGAATCTCCTTTTTTAAAACTTCACCCAGGCCGGTGATTGTACCTCCCGTCCCTATCCCAGCCACCAGGGCATCCAGTTTGCCTGCGGTTTGCGCCAGAATCTCCTGGGCGGTAACCCTGCGGTGTGCTTCCGGATTGGCTGGGTTTGTGAACTGCCCTGCTTCGAAATAACCCGGATTATCGGCTACAAGTTTCCCGGCCAACCGCACGGAACCTTCCATACCTTCCTCGGCAGGAGTCAGGCGGAGTTCGGCCCCAAAAGCCTTAAGAATCTCTTTGCGTTCCTGGCTCATGCTTTCCGGCATGATTACAATCAGCCGGTAGCCCTTGGCAGCAGCTACCATATCCAGGCCCACTCCGGTATTCCCACTGGTGGCTTCGACGATGGTACTACCCAGGCGCAGGAATCCTTTTTTCTCTGCATCCTCGATTATGGACAGGGCAATCCGGTCCTTGCTGCTGCGCCCCGGGTTGAATGATTCCAGCTTAGCCAGCACTTCACAGCCTGCGGTGTCCAGGCTGTTCAGGCGGAGCATCGGGGTTCGGCCGATGAGTTCGAGGATGTTTTGCGCTACCCTCATACTCTTTCCTCCCTAACGGGTTTAGGCTCCGCCGCCCATAAACATCAGTACTTCAACCTTGTCCCCGTCTTGCAGCAAAGTAGCCCCCAGTTTTACCTTGTCAATAATGCTCTGGTTCACTTCTACCGTCACGATATCGGGATTGAGCTCATATTTAGCCAACAAGCCGGCTACAGTTGTCCCCTGGTCCAGCACTTCATTTTCGCCATTAAACAAGATCTGCATCTTTACTCTCCTTTCCGGATTAAGAGCCGGAAGTTTTCCCCTTGTTGCTCTACCTTGAGTATTTTGTGCCCCTCCTGTTTGGCGCTGCGAGGCACGTTTGCCAACGGTTCGCCGCTCTTAAGAATAACCTCCAACACTTCGCCCGGTTCCAATTCTTCCAATTTAAGTTTGGTCTTCACAAAGGTAATGGGGCACACGTCGTTGGTTATGTCTAGGCTAGCCTTTGCCTCTGCTGTCACTTCGCGCATTCCGTTTTCTCCTCCTGTTCAAATACTGTCCTGCGAAAAACATCCGCCCCAACACGGTTGATTACATCGGCTATCCGCTCCCCTTTTCGGGCCAGAACCCTGAACCCAGCCAGCACTTTTTCAACCGTCTCCACCAATTCTTCTTCCGGCACAAACTCAGCAATCTTGACCCCAAGCTGCGGGAAACGGCCGATTTTCCCCCCCACATAGAGGTGAAAACCTCGCCTGGCCGCTTGCCAGGCATCGGAAGGGCAGGAAGAAACGCAGTTTCCCTCATGGATGCACTTGGACCGGTCAATCTCCGGTTTGTCTCCGACCATCCTCAAGGCTTTGGCCGGGCAAATCCTTGCGCAGAGACCGCAGCCGGTACAAACTTCCGGATTGAAAGCAGGTTCTACTGCCCCTTTGAAACCAATATCGTTTTCTTGCGGTTTGGAACAGGAGTTGGGACAGCCGCTCACTCCTATTTTCGTCTTAATCGGCACTTCCCTGCCAAAAAATGCTTCATCCAAAGTTGCTGCGGCCCGCTGGGAATCCATTAAGGCAAAACCGCAGACATCGGTGCCGGGGCAGGATACCACCGTACGGATTCTGGGACCGCATGTGCCCGGCAGCAGGTTAAGCTTTTTCATCTCGTTTCTGATGCCATCAAAATTCTCTAACGCAACCCAGGGAATCTCCACCCCTTGCCTGGTGGTGAGATGGACATAACCACGACCATATTTCTTGGCAAGCTCAGTCACACCGGCCAATTGTTCGGCAGTTAAGTTCCCCCCCACCGTCCGCAGCCGCATGATAAAATTCCCGCTCTGCTTTTGTTTCAGGAACCCGCCTTTTTTCAGTTCTGCGTAATCGATAGACATACCCAGACTCCACCTCTTTCCATGGCTAAAACCGACTAATTTAATCGGATTACTTTACTTTTTTATATAGTACCAGAATAATCCTGACGCGTCAATACTCAGGTCCCCATCAATGGTAACTGAAAAGAAAGGAGCAAAAAAATGCAGCTGCCTCCTCAGGATGGAGGCAGTCTGCATCTCGCTTCCCGGTTTCACGTTAGCTCCATATATCCCCATCGCCGGACGCCTTCTGCGTGTTAACGGGTTGACGAAGGAAATAAGTGTATGCTAGACTGATGTTAAATCAATATTTTGCTTCCCGTGTTGAACGAATCTTGATTCGTATTCAAGGATTTCGGCTTTTGGGGTGGAAAGTCTTATGCTTTGCATTTGACTTTCCACTTTTATTTTTTCCGGAAGAGAATCGGCTGGCAATTTGATGGAGGATAGGAAAGTGAAAATCGATATTCAAGCAGCTACAGCAGTTACAGTTTTCCTGCTTACTTACGGGCTAATAATCAGCGAGAAGCTTCACCGCACGGTGGCAGCCTTACTGGGAGCCGTACTGGTTTTGTTCCTCGGCATAATTGACCAGGCAACCGCTATAAGGGCAATAGATTTTAATACGATTGGCTTGCTCATCGGCATGATGATTATCGTAGGTATTACCAGGCGTACGGGGATCTTTGAGTATTTGGCTGTGAAGGCCGCCAAACTGTCCAAAGGCAACCCCTGGCGGATCATGTTAGCCCTTGCTTCAATAACTGCTGTGACCTCTGCCTTACTGGACAATGTAACCACCGTACTGCTCATTGTCCCGGTAACTTTCTCCATAACCAGCGAATTGGAATTAAACCCTGTTCCATTTCTGATTACTCAAATACTGGCATCCAATATTGGCGGAACAGCAACTTTGATAGGTGATCCTCCCAACATCATGATAGGCAGCGCAACCGGTTTGGGTTTTATGGACTTTTTACCCAACCTCATTTTGCCAGTGCTTGTTTCTTTTGCCGTTACAATGTGGATCTTGAAGCTTGTTTACCGCAGAGACATGGTTGTGTCCGAATCTCAAAAGGTAAAGATACTTGCTTTCGATGAATTACAGGCCATAAAAGACTATGGACTGCTAAAGAAATCTTTGGGAGTGCTTGTGCTTACTGTATCAGGTTTTGTACTGCACCAGTTCCTGCATTTGGAGTCGGCGACAGTTGCTTTGGCAGGAGCCACCCTCTTGCTGCTAATCACAAGGGAGGAACCGGAAGATATACTTCTGACCGTGGAATGGCCGACCCTGTTCTTTTTTGCAGGGTTATTTGTTTTGGTTGGCGCCCTGGAACACGTAGGAGTAATTGAATGGGTGGCAAAAAAATCTTTGGAAGCAACCCAGGGCGCAATGCTGCAAACCTCTATGCTGATACTTTGGCTGTCTGCAATCGCCTCCGCTTTTGTAGATAATATCCCATTTGTAGCAACGATGATTCCCTTAATTCAAAAAATGGGTGAATTAGGAGGTATCACGAATTTGAAGCCCATCTGGTGGTCCTTATCCCTAGGGGCCTGTTTAGGTGGGAACGGAACTCTGATTGGCGCTTCTGCAAATGTAATAGTCGCCGGTTTAGCTGAAAAACAGGGAGTAGCCATAAGCTTCAAAAGTTTCATGAAGCTCGCTTTCCCTCTGATGATTTTGTCAATCTGCATCTCTTCGGTGTACATCTACATTGCATATCTGCGTTAATCTGGTTTACTGGGTTATTTTAGCCCCGGCGGCGTTCTCCACGGAAACAATTTTCTCAGGGAGCATGTGGGGTGAGAGCCCAATTAATTCGACTCCAGCCCATAAGCGCTGGCCAGAATCCGTACCGGGTGATAACAGCTGGCACCGGTGCCGTGGATAATCTGCGTACTGCACACTCCGCACTCGGTGGATATTTCGTTAAATTCTCCATTGTTCAGCCCATGTTGCACTTTCGCAAACAAGCTACTGCCGATTTGCATCGCCATTTCGTATTTTTCCAGCTTAAACCCGTAGCTGCCTGACAGCCCGCAGCATCCAGCATCGATGTCCTGCATGCGAACTCCGGGAATTAAGCGCAGCAGCCGCAAGGAGGGCGTCCCAATCCCCTGCGATTTCAAGTGGCATGGAGCATGATAACCGCAGCGGACGTCAACTTGTTGGAACTCTTCCCGCAGCTTTCCCTCCTCGTGCAGCGCCCATAAAAACTCAAACAAATCGTAGGTCTGCCGGCCAATCAGGTCGGCACCGGGAGCATCTATTCGGGGGTAATCTTGTTTCAAGGCTAAGCCGCAACTTGTACAGGCTGTAATCACCGGCAGGCCGTTATTCAGGTAAGGCAGCAAGACCCGAAGGTTATATCTAGACTTTTTGTCAGCTGCCGCAAAACGCCCGTTAGCTGCTAAAGGTACTCCGCAGCATTTTAACGGCGGCACAATCACTTTGTACCCATTGTGCTGTAAAACCCTAACAACCGCCTCCGCCGTTGCGGGATCGTTGTGGGTAGTAAAGCACCCCGGGAAATAAACTAAGTCTTTGGCAGCAGATGTTTGGAGCCGGGTGTCCCCAACAACAGCAGAGTCAAACCTTTTCCGATAAAACGGCAGAGGCGCTTTCCCGCTTATTCCCAAACCTAGTTCCAGCAAGTAACGAATCCATGCTCTGCCAAGCAATGCATTAGCAAGGGCAGGCCAAACCGTCCCCATTCGGCCCAATTGTTCAGCCCTTCCAAGAACTTCCGCGCGCAGCCTCTGTCGCCAATTTTCCTTCAGTTCTCCCCTGGCCCTAGCCTTAATACGGGCAGACAGAATCATTTCAGAAACTTTGACCCCGGAAAGACAAGTAACTTCACAGGTCTTACAATTTGAGCATAGCTCCAGCACCTCTGCAGCGAATCCAACACCTTCCAAGCGCAGCCTCTCTGCATCGGGTCCAGCCTGTTTCGGGCCCGGGAAGAGCGGATTTACGCTTGATACCGGGCACTGGGCCGAACAGGCGCCGCATTTAATACAGGCATCGAGATTATGGACCTTGTTTTCCGTCCTGATTCCATCCGTTCCTAAATAAAAGTCAGCCACACTAATCCTCCTTAACACCGGGCAGCCCACAGCTTACGAAGCCCTAAACAAGGTCTCCAGCCAAAATACCTGAAGCCAAGGAAACGCCCCCGCCACAATGCTCAGTCCAGGGGTCCCAGTGGGCCAGCATCCGCCCGCAAACTTTAACGTTAGTCAAAATCCTCTGCCCGCTGCTGTCAAGGGGACACAAATTCGAATCAACCTCCACTCCCGTATGGGCATAGGGCTGTTCCCCCACAAAAACCGGTGTGCTCCACTTCTCAGGTACATACAATGGTAAGCCGAACACCGGCTCTCGTACCCGACTTGGGCCCGCTTCTATACCGCCGCCAAGCAGCCCGCCGCTGGCTAATACGAAAGACACCCCAGCCATGCCTGTCTCTTTGCCGGCGTTTGAGACGCGAACTTGCCGGCAAACCCCGTCCTTAACTTCCGACCCAATGACTTTAGCCCCAATCATCACTTCTCCACCCAGAGCCTTGAATCTGGCACAAAGGGATTCATAAAGGTGACTGCCAAGCGGCGAAGGCGGAAACAAGGTGGTCTCTACCACCGAAAAACTCTGATCGGCCAGGACACTCTGCAAGACCTTCGAGAATCCCGCGCATAAGCCCGGAAAAACAACGCAATTTTCCTCCCTGGTTCCTGCTGCGCTGTGGAAATCAGCGCCAACCCTGACCAACATCTCCTTCAAATAGGAGACCCCCGCGGGTGACCGCCAGAACCGGCAATAGTCCACGGCGGACACGCTCTTCCCGTTCCGGTACCAAGCCTCAAAGGCGTCCGGATGAAACTCTTGGACGGTTACCCCTGCAAGGGGAAAATTTTTCGCCAAATTAACCCGAAAGACATCGGGAAAGAAATCCTTCATTCCTGCCAGGGCCACCACCACTATATGTTTGGCCCGTTCTAACGGACGTGCCGACAGATAACGCGGTACTAAGCCGGCGGGCCGCACTTCTCCCAGGGGGGTAAGTACCTTGTTTGGCATCCCCCACTGCCCTTCATATTGGGGAAAACTTGCGAGGAAGGATTGCTGGGCCATCAGTATGTTATCTTCACCCACTATGTAATATGGATGATCCTCCTTGCCTAAGAGAGTCTTCCAATCGCCGAAATCCAAAACACCCGAGGCATTGGACAGACTGCCCGCTCCTGCCGCAACAAGAATGACGTCTTTACCCCGCCCTGCAGCCCGGACACCCGCTATTAATCCAGCCAAGCCCCCGCCGATAATAACTACATCCCACATCTCCGTCACTCCTGTGAATCCTGTAGATTCAGCAGCCCTGCATATATGGCCCGGGCCAATTCTGTTTCCCGCAACTGGTGTCCCCACAGCACGGGTCGGATTCCTTTCCATCGCCGGTTGAGAAAATCCATCAACTCTTCTTTTAACGGGGCGTACTTTCCTGTGGCTGCTCCCAGCAGGGGCAGAGCCCGGTAAGAACAAAAAGCGCCCTGACATGTCCCCATGCCAAGTCTGGTTTGGCGCCGCACATCAGAGAGAGAGTGGACATCCGGGTTCACCACCACTTTCTCTACTTCGGCCAAACTGATCATCTCACATTCACACAGCATTTGACTTTTGCGCGGGTCACGCCTGATCTCAGCAACCACGCTGTCAGCTTCCGGTCCCAGCCGGTTCAGCATCTTCTCAGCCGCCCCAAACGGCAGCAAGCGGAACGCTTCCTGGTATAAAGACTCCGGTATTTCCGGCACCAGACTCTCTGAATCCGTCCGGCACGGAGCAGCGTTTCCAATTTTGCCGGCTGCCCAGTCGGCTGCTTTCTCCGCCATTAGCCTGTATGTGGTAAACTTACCTCCTACAACGCTGAGGAACCCTGTTATACCTTGCTCAGCTTCATGGTCAATCAGGGCAAAGTTTCGGCTGACTTCCCGTCCCTCTTCTCCGCCCTCTCCAGTTTCATTCGCTGTTTTTCCCCCCCGGTAAAGAGGCCTCACCCCGGCAAAAGCACGAATCATGCGGTAATGCTCAATCCCCGGCAGCAAACTCTTCCCTATTCCCATCAATGTGTAAACTTCCTCCAGTGTCGGCTCGTTCGAAACAGCCGATTGCACAAATTCAGATGTTGTCCCCAGAATAGTGATTGTCTCGTGAGGAACGAAAATGTCCCCGTTCCCCGGTTTGTGCAGGCGATTAATTACCCGGTGAAATAATCGCTGGTTAAAAGCGAGCAAAGCTCCTTTATCACGGATGATATCCAGCGAAATGCCGGCCGATTCTGCTACTGCTGAAGCCCAAGCCCCGGAGGCATTAATCACCAACTGGCCCCAGGCGACAAATTCTTCTCCGCTTAGGGTTGAGCGCCCGGCTGCACCGATAATGCGGTTTCCTTCCCGAAGTAAACGCTCCACCCTGTGATATGTTTTATACTCTCCTCCGGTACGGAGAGCTGACTTGGCATTTGCCCATACAAGTTTAAACCCGTCAACTGCCGCATCTGGAACTTCAAAAACCCGTTTAATGCCGCGGCTCAACAGAGGTTCCTGCTGCCAGGCCTCTGCCAGAGGGATCTCCCGCACTTGAATCCCGGCCTCTACGCACTTTTTGTACCACTTTTCAGTATAGGCAGGGTCGTCATCGGCTGTTTGCACGAACCACCCGCCCGAGTCGACAATACAATTAGGCGCAATTTTTTTAAGAATCTCGTTTTCCCGGGCACATTCGGAGGCCGCCTCAGGATCCGAGACTGCATAGCGCGCCCCACTGTGCAGCAAGCCGTGAAAACGGGAACTGGTCCCGTGTGCCAGGTCCCCTTGCTCCAGAAGCAAGGCAGGAATACCTCGCAGGCTCAAGTCACGCAGGATGCCAACCCCGGTCGCCCCGCCCCCAACCACTAACACTTGAGACCAATATGTCTGCATACCCTTCCGCCCCTTTCAGCAATCAAAAAACAATAAAGCCCCTAAGGAAACCGCTAAGCGCTTTCCTTAGGGACTGTTTAGCGTCAACGCCTGCTTAAAGGTCATACTGCCTGTCCTCATCTGGTTAACCCTAATGCTTATGCCAAAATATTAGCTAAATTACACCAAAAAAACAAGCCCTAAACCTTGGTGGTTTAAGGAAAGTCTCTTTTGTGCCTGTGAGGCTGCCAAAACACTGTTTATGCTTTGCTCAATTATACGCAGGTCAAGAATTTAAATACGCTTTACTTTGAGTTCATACTGGGTTAACACTTGAACTGTACAATGTTTGTAAAATACACCTGCGATTACAAAAGTCCGGGAGGGTTTCCTTTGGCCAAGATTTTGCTTATCGAAGACAAAAACCTGCGCCAAGACTCCATTCATTTAACCCTTGAACAGAGAGGGTACGAAGTTACGGCAGTGCACGGCAGCGAAACAGATTTGTTTCAGGCACAAAATGAGGCCCATGATTTGATTATCCTCAATCTGAGCGTGGCCAGCGCCGATGTTTTTAAAATTTGTAAACGCTTGCGCGCCAACGAAAAAACATCCAAAGTCCCGGTAATCATCATGAGTGCCAGCGACCAATTGTTAGACAAAGTGGTTGGGCTTGAAGCAGGGGCTGATGATTTCGTGGTTAAGCCTTGCAACCGTGATGAGTTGATTGCCAGAGTCAAAGCCCGTCTGAGGAAGCACTCACGGAGCGAGTCGAATACAGGTTCTGCCGGCAGAATTTGTTTGGGAAATCTGGAAATCTGGCCTGACAATTATACAGTGACTTTAGCCGGTCAGCCCGTAAATCTGACAGTTAAAGAGTTTGACCTGATGAAAATGTTTATTTTCCATCCAAACCGTGTATTCAGCAGGGAGTACCTATTGGAACAAGTCTGGGGTTGTGACAGCGGTGAAGGTGCCCGTAAAGTAGATGTTATCGTTAGCAGCTTAAGATACAAGCTGCAGAAAATCGGTAATGGTATTGAAACTGTACGAGGCATGGGTTATCGTTTTAGACCAGGCAATCACGGGATAAATTGATGCCGCACGCCCTTTCGCCTGCTTTTACTTGGTTTTGGGGTTCTTATACTGTTAACACTCTAAAGTTTGTCCCCTCCTTCCTTATTTTCGGAGCAAGTCACCTTGCTCCCTTTTTATTTGGCTCGGGGCTAAGACACACTTCGACAGAATACTTTACTTACTCTTTAGACTTAACTAACAATGTCTTTAACAATGCTCGCTAAAATGGATTTAAGAAACAAAAATTGGGAGGATACCATGGAACATTATCCCATTAGCCCAGTTGGCAGGGTGGCCAAAATAGTCCTTTCCTCTTTGGCGCCGCTCCAGTATTTTTTGGACTCTCCCGGCATAACCCATGTGTACTGCCTGGACAAGGCCCTGGATCTGTTGCGCAGCGACAATAAAACTAACGTTCTGAACTATTACCAACCGTTTCGCACCCAGATCGGCCAGGGACTGCTTTGGGCAGACCATGGTTGGAAAAACGCTTCTCACTATTTCCGGCAAGTTGGCAAGCAAGGTCTGTTTCGTTGGCCCGGGGCGGAAGTAGAATTTCAATTTTATTATTATAAGTTTCTGGCAGGCCTGGAGAAAGACGTCCACAAAAGCATGTTCTATCTGGGAGCCGCCCTGCACTTGGTGCAAGACATGTGTGTACCCCACCATGCCGTTGGCGCCATGTTTAACGGGCATCAGGAATTTGAACAGTGGGTTAGGGATAATTTTCAAAGTATAGACATGACCGGCAAGGGGTTGTACCTTTCATTTTCCCACCCCAGCGCTTGGCTGGAACACAACGCGCGTTTTTCAGCCCGGTATTACCACTTGGTCTCCTCAAAAAGAGGATCTGATGCTTATCGTCAAGCTGCAGAAATTCTTATTCCCCGTACCATACATACAACGGCAGGTTTTTTGGCCTTTTGTCAGGCACGGGAAAAGCAGTAATTCAGACAGCGTGATTCAGCGCTTGAGGTGAACACATGTTTAGATTGTATGATTCAAAGCAAAAAGAGTTAACCCGTTTATTAGCTAAGGGACATTCGATATGGGTTGTCTATTTGGATATTGTAAAGTTTCACGAAATCGAATTCCGCCATGGGATTAAGGCCTGTAAGCGCATACTGGATGAACTGACCAAGGAAATCAACCTAACGTTAAAACCGCAGAAGTCGTTTATCAAAACTATACTTGAAAGCCGGGGAGGGGATGATTTTGTCGTTTATCTCGTCCCGGGGAAAAACGTCCCTTGGACCATTGGCGAACTACCCGAAAAATGGGTCCTGCCGCTGGTAGAGCGTCTCAACCAAAGAATCACCCCGTGGCTTGGCGAAAGTATTAAATTAAGACAAGGCATTGTTTTGTGTAAGACTAAACCCGGTCGAAATGCAGACTATTTGCTGTATGAAGCGGTTAAGGAAGCTTTTCTTCTCAACAAAGCGGAGCCTGATCCCCAGTATTTTTCCCGCAGGGAAGAAATACGCTGTTTACTGCAAGAGCCCGACACTTACCTCAAAAGCGCTTTCCAGCCGATTGTACAGATACGTACCGGCAGCATTTTTGGCTTTGAAGCTCTTGCCAGATTGAACAGGTCCTCCGCCTTTAAGAATGTCGGTGATCTTTTCCCTTTTGCCGAGAAAATTGGCCAGCTTTATCCCATAGAAACCCTCTGCCGCCGGAGGGCCATCTCCTTAGCCACCCGAGTTCTCAAGAACAAGGAAACGTTGTTTCTTAACATTAACCCGCAGGTGCTGTCTGACCCGGATTTCACTTCGGGCCAGACACGCAAGCTTTTACAGGAGCAAAATCTTCATCCTTCCAATGTCGTTTTGGAGATAACGGAGCACAGTGCCATTCAGGATTTTGCAGTTTTTCGTCATGCCTTAAACCACTATCGCAGTCAGGGATACCGGGTCGCACTGGATGACGTAGGCGCCGGATATTCCTCCCTGCAATCTATTGCCGAACTGCACCCTGATTTTCTGAAAATCGACCGCTCACTAATCGGAGGCGTAAACGCTGACCCAATCAAATGGGCTCTGTTGGAAACCTTTGTGACCTTTTCAAAACGAATTGGCTGTCATGTTATAGCCGAAGGCGTAGAAACAGCAGAAGAATTGAAGACTGTTGTTCAGTTGGGCGTAGATTTTGTGCAGGGCTTTTTCATAGCAAAACCTGAATTTCGGCGGGCAGTGCTGTATGAACCGGCAGTTGAACTGGTACAAACTGTTAATACCCTCAAAGCTGATCTCAACCTTGCCATTCAGTCCCTTATTGAACCCTTACCCCTGTTTGAAGCCACCAGCAAAGTTAACGTCCTCCAAACTTACTTTCACGACCGCCCCTATGAACAGCTTATTGGCATAGTTGAGCAGGGAAAAATCGTTGGCACACTACCTCGCGACAAACTGTATGCAACCCTTGGCACCCGGTATGGTGTTTCCCTCTTCACAGACCGTCCCGTTTCCATGCTTATGGATCGCAATCCACTAATTGTTGAAGATACCACTCCGATAGAAGTTGTATCCAGTCTTGCCATGGGGCGCCCCTACGCCCAATTGTATGAAGGGGTTGTAGTGGTTAACCGGCACAGACCTGTCGGCATGGTATCCGTTGCTTCCTTGATGAAAGCCATGGCGGACAGGCAAATACAAATTGGGGGAATGGTTGCACATGAACACCATGCTGGTTAAAAGTCTCAAAAGCGAAGAGGTGCATCCAAAGTTAACCGGGATGCACCTCTTCATTCATATATGATAGGTGAGGGGAACTCTTTTTTTAATGGCCCAAAACAATAATCAGATCGGACGCTTAATCTACGCGGGGCTTATTTCAGCAAGGGTTGGCCCTGGTAGGTTACAGTTTTCAACATTGCTTCCTCCCTGCTCACGAGGTTAGTCGGCAGGGGAGCATACTGCAAGGAAGGTGCCAGGCTTTGACCGTCATGAATCGCCCAGTCTAAGAAATTAACCAGCGCCGTGCCTTTAACTTGGTCATTCTGCTGCTGATAGATCAACGCCCAGGAGAAACCGGCGATTGGATAGGCTTTGGCGCCAGGAGCGTTGACAATGTTTACCCGCATATCATCAGGAACTTGGAAGGCTGCGGCTGCTGCCGAGGCGGAATCCAAGGAAGGAGCCACCCATTCACCGTCTTTGTTTTTGATCAGAGCATGGGGTAGGTTGTTTTGCAGGGCATAGGCCAATTCAATATATCCTATGGCCCCAGGAGTCTGCTGCACAATCCCGGCCACGCTGGCGTTTCCTTTACCGCCAACGCCCACAGGCCAGTTAACCGAAGTGCCCTTACCAACTTTACTATTCCATTCCGGACTGATGGCGCTCAAGAAGTGAGTAAAGATGGAGGTGGTGCCGCTGCCGTCGGAACGGTGAGCTACGGCAATTTTCAGATTTGGTAAGCTCACCCCTGGGTTATCCGCAGCGATGCGGGGGTCGTTCCAATTGGTGATTTTACCAAGATAAATGTCCGCTAGAGTGGCAGGAGCTATTTTTAATTCTTTCGGTGCGTTAGGTATGTTGTAGCTGATGGCTTCAGCGCCCAAGGTCATGGGTATTTGGAGGATCTTTCCGCCTTTGGCCGCAGCCAGTTGGTCATCGCTCATAAATGCGTCCGTACCGCCAAAGTCAATGGTTTTGTCAGAAACTTGTTTAATGCCTGCGCCGCTGCCCACCCCCTGGTAGTTGATAGTAATATTGGAATGTTGTTTGTTATACTCGGCAATTTGCTGAGCTAACAGGGGTTGCATGAAAGTACTGCCTGCACCTGTTAGAGTGACTGCTTGAGCTGTTGGCGCACTGGGAGTATTTGGAGTACTTGGAGCGGTGGTGCCACACCCGACAAGAGCCAGAACTAAAGCTCCCGCTATTACCCCGGTTAACACTTTGCCCTTTTTGTTAATCAATTATTTTTCCTCCTTGGTAGAGTTTTTCTTAAGTCTAAAGCTAATGTAACATGCCTATGTAAAACGCAAATAAGTCCATTCTAAAGTTTGTGTAAAGTGGAAAGCGGTGTTAAAAGGCGAATTATAGTAGCATTCCTTACTCCTCCTAATGACATGGACACAAATATATTTGTCTCCATATCCAACAGGCAAAATGTATCTCAATCGAACAAAATAAAGAAAGACACCGGCGGGAACACAATTCCGCCGGTGTCAATTCTTTAGATGCATGGGGCTACGGTTGATGTACAAAATCGAGCAGCCTTTATGCCCCGTAATCAAAATATAATAAGCGAAGTCACCCTATAAGCCAAAAACAAGCCCTGCATGTCCCGTAAACTGACGCTGGCGCTGCGATAGCCCACTAGAAAGGAATCTGACAAAAGAAATAGAATAATATAGTAAAGATAGAATAACCTGATATAATTTGGCATTTATACCAGTGCCTTTACAAGTCGACCAACGGCATAGGGTCGGGTTTGGGGGCAAAAATTGGAGGGATTAAAGATGGCGAGAACCAGTCCGATTGATAGAGGACGAAAACTTTCAGCGTATATCCTGATTGTCTTTTTAACAGCTTCACTGGGAATTTTCCTATCAGGATGTAGTACGCCAAAAACTTCAAGTACTGCACAGAATTCCACCTCTACCCTTAACAAGCCGGGATTCTTTACTACTTTGAAAAATAAGGTTGTAAATATCTTTACCGGTATTGGGAATTTGGAAGAGGAAAAACGCAGGAGTTTGACCGCCGGACAAAGACCTTTTGTTGATAACGAGAAATTAAACAAGTAAGATTTATTCTTTAAGCAGAACTAAACTACCGCCCACTGAAGTGGGCGGGTTAAAGCATGAATGCTTACCGACTTAAAGTCGGACGCCCAAGGATTAATCCCTCTGAAAAGGCCTGTCGCTGAAAGCAACTTTTTTATGACTGAAACTCATTCGGTAATTTTGAATATTTCATTTCCACCTGATAATTCCTGGCTCTCTATATACCGCTTGATCGTTTCTTCCGTCACACTGCCAACTGTTGCACAGAAATACCCTCTTCCCCACAAGTGTTGACCCCAATACCTCTTTTTTAATTCCTGATACTGATCCTGTAGCAACCTCGATGATCTACCTTTCAGATATTGCACCACCTTACTCGGTGATAGGCTGGGAGGACATGACAGTAGCAAATGGACATGATCTTTCCCTATACTCCCCTGCACAATTGTTATGTTTCGCGCTTGGCATCCTTGCCTTATCAATTCTCTTAACCGTATTGCTATTTCTCCGCCTAGCACTTTGTACCGGTATTTTGTAACCCATATGATGTGGTACTTGATATCGTAGACTGCATGGCTCGATTTATTGTAATCTGCTGGCATACCTGTTTCTCCTTTTGGAGTTTAGTATGCCCTCTGTATGGCTAAAAGCGTATACTGCCTAAAGGCAGTGGGTTTAGACCCCGCGAATTGAAACTAAATTTTTCATTCGATAAATTTCTTTTCCACTCATCAAATAGACATTCTTCCCAACTGCTGCCCCGGAATGGGCAGCCATCTTGATAGGTATGGTTGTAACGACTTTGACTTCGTTACTTTGCGGATTGAAGGCGATTACGTCGCTGAAAAGTCCCCAATAATCGCTATATCCACCGATGATATAAACCATCTTCCCCACCACCACGGCAAGGCTGGCACAATTTGGTTTAGGCAGAGAAGCTGCGACTGAGATTGTCCCGCTGTCAGGATCAAACATCAGAATACTTGCTACATCCCCGGCTTTTTTAGTAGTCCCGCCAAAAATATATATTTTACGGTTGTATGACGTTGCTGTTGAGCCGTTGACACTGTAGGGCAATGATATTGTCAGGGTGGAAGCCTTATTTGTCGCAGGGTCAAACTGGACTATGTCAGAAATAGATTGGTCAAGGTTGTTTTCGCCGCCGAAAATATATATTTTGCCACCGACTTCTGCACCGGTTGCGTAGTTGCGTCCAAAGGGCAACTCCCCAACTTTCTCAATCTTATTGCTCCTTGGAGAAAACCTGAGGATGTCTTTTGAATAGACTAAAAAATTATCCCATCCGCCAAAGAGGTATATGTAGTCGCCAAAGACAACCGATGTCATACCGCTTCGGGCCAGCGGCAGATGTCCAACCGTCAACACTTTGTTTGACCTGGGGTCAAACATCAGTATCTCATCCGTCCAATCACCGGCAGAACGGGCTCCTCCAAAGGTGTACACTTTTCCTGCGAATTCTGCAGATGTAGAATTGTATCTTGCAGAACTCATTTCCCCCACTTGTTTAAACGGGGAGGTATCAGTCTTTTCACGCTCAAGAGGCAGCCAGGGGAATAATATACCGATGATAACCAGTAGGATTAATAAACCTACTATTTTTAGTCGTACCATATTTGGCTCCTGCAAATGCTTTTTTTGGGGGGCAACAAGTCCTTTTCATTGCCGACAATGGAGTTCAATCTTTTTTATTTCCGTCCCTTCGTTATTAGCACCAATAATTAGCCAAACAAAAATTCCCCCGGTCTCCCGGGAAAATTTGGAATCTTTATCAACAACGATTTTATCAGCGGCAATAGGGATCTTGGTATTTCATGAGTACGATATCGTTATCACTCCAAGTCCAATTATCAAAACCCCAAATACCTTGGCAATGCTTATCGGTTCATGCAACCACAATGCAGAAAGGACTAGAACCAAAATATACCCTAAACTAACCATAGGGTAGGCATAACTAACTTGATTTCTTGATATCACTGATAACCACAGAATTGAGCTTATTCCAAACAGCATAAACCCAATAAAAACCTCAGGAACAGTCAAAATTTTAAATAGCATCGCCCAAACTCTCACAATTGAAACCGGCCCAACCTTTTTCATCCCGACCCTAAATAGTAGTTGACCAATTGCGCCCATACATACTGACGCCATAATAATTACAAAATTACGCATTTTTGGCTATCCCCATGTTCTTATATTTTAAGAAGTCTCCCTTCATCAAGATAATTCTTAGATATTGAAGAACAGTCTTTATTATGTTCATCTTGCTTTTGCCTTCTTTCATATCATATCTAAGAATTAAAGGAATTTCTGAGATGTTACTAGTCAGGTAACTAAGTTTAATTAGTATCTCTGCCATACAAACGAAACCTTTTTCCTTAATAAAATCGTTCTGATAAACCCTAAATGCATTTTGTAGCACTTTTACAGAATATGCTCGATAGCCGCAAGTATAATCTTTGACGTTTGGAATGTGGAAAATAGATGTCAGAAGCCAACTTGCGCCTCTACTTAATAGCTTTCGGTGAGGCATCAATCCAATCTCTTCCCCTCCCGTGCAATAACGCGAAGCAATCACTACGTCTGTCCCCTGATCTACTTGCCTGAT
>JAJYNB010000243.1 GCA_021786555.1 Bacillota bacterium
GAAGCCAAGGCCGCAGCCTGGCTGCCAAGCCTGGAAGGAAAACCCCTCCCTTCAAGCCCACTAATGGGTGAGAGTGAAGCGGCAGGAGAGCCGGTTCTCCTGCCCTGGCTGGTACCGGTTATTTCCCTTGAAAGTGGTGCGGTCTTAGATCTGCTTATTTCTTGCAGGGGCAGGCACACCCTGGCCCCTGGCGTTATTGTTGGACAGGACCTGGCTTATTGGGTGAACTGTCTGGGCTTTGCTGCCGGTATGGCCGCCCGGGGCTTGTTTTTGCCGGGTATTAAAGCCGAGAATGGAGAATACCGGGCGCGCTGGCAGCCCTTTGTTACAGGCGACCTGCAGGAACAATTATCCGGGCAGGCTCTTATGATGCCCGGGGCTTGCCGGGCCTTAAACCTTGGCAATGGGATGCCTGAGAGGGCCGCCGCCCAGGTACTGGCGGAATTCATTGAAGAGATGCTGGACAGGATTGTCCGCTCAAATATCGACGAGAATACTCTTCGCTCCCTGCGCGGCCTGCGGCAGGCAAAAACGGATAGCCTGGGTTTTGAGAGTTTGCATGACCAGTGGCTCTATGCCCTTGGCTCACCCGAGGCGGTTATCGTAGGCACGGCGAGTGAACTCTCAGAGTTTGCGCTCCAGACCGTGGAGTGGAAGCGGCGGCTGTTTACGGAAGAGGCCGGGCCGCTGCGTCTTTGTTTTCGCCTGGAAGAGCCGGAGGAAGATGAAGATGGAGCTGAATCCAAGCCGGGACGGGGGAAAACCGGGCGGCCTGATGAGTGGCAGGTGCGGTTTCTGCTGCAGTCCAAGCTGGATCCCAGTTTAATGGTCAAGGCGGAAGATGTCTGGAAACGCAAAAAGACCTGGACCGCTCTGGCCGGGACTGAGCCTGGGCAGGCCAGAGAATATCTCCTTACCGCCCTGGGGCGGGCCTCAACCCTGTACCCGGAGTTGGAGGGAAGCCTCAAGACTTCTGCTCCTGCAGGTCTAAGTTTGAATGCAGCCGGGGCCTTTAAGTTCCTGCGCGAACAGGCCATCGCTTTGGAGACGGCGGGTTTTCGCGTCCTCCTGCCGGCCTGGTGGAGCCGCAAGGGCACCCAGGTGCGGCTCACGGCTAAAGCAAAGGTTACGAGTCCCAAGCTGAAGGCGGACGGAGCCATGTCTTTAAGCGAGCTGACACATTTTGACTGGGAGGTGGCCCTGGGGGACCAGACCCTCTCGCAAGAGGACCTGCAGGCCCTGGCCGACTTAAAATCCCCGCTGGTTAAGCTCCGGGGGCAGTGGGTGCAGCTTAGCCCGGAGGAAATCCAGGCTGCCCTGGAATTTTGGCAGAAGAAAAAGAAAAGCACCATGTCTGTGCGGGACACGGTCCAACTGGCCCTGGGAGGGAGAAAGGCACCTGGCGGCATCGAGTTCGCGGGCGTGGAAGCGGATGGCTGGGTGGGAGATCTGCTTGACAAGTTGGAAGGGCGGGAGCACTTTCAGGAGGTCGCCCCTCCTCAGGGACTGCAGGGAACCCTTAGGGCCTACCAGGTACGGGGTTATTCCTGGCTGCAGTTTCTGCGCCAGTTTGGGATCGGGGCCTGCCTGGCCGATGATATGGGGTTGGGCAAAACCATTCAGACCCTGGCCATGATTGAGAATATGCCGCCAGGCCGCCCGTGCCTGTTGATCTGTCCTACTTCGCTTCTGGGAAACTGGCAGAAGGAAGCCTCCAAGTTTACGCCGGATCTGGCGGTGATGGTCCACCACGGCCCAGACCGCTTGAGCGGGTCAGCCTGGGAAGAGGAAGCCCGGAGGCAGGACCTGGTGGTATCCAGCTACGGCCTCTTGCAGCGGGACTTTGAGGATTTTAACCGCATTGCCTGGTCTGCCGTAATCCTGGACGAAGCACAAAACATCAAAAACCCCGAGACCCGCCAGGCCAAAGCTGCCCGCTCGCTCGAAGCTGAGTTTAAGTTGGCCTTAACCGGTACTCCGGTGGAAAACAACGTAGGTGACCTGTGGTCAATCATGGAGTTTTTGAATCCCGGTTTTCTTGGCAGCCAGAACGAGTTTAAGCGCAAGTTTTTCCTGCCGATCCAGGCTTCCGGGGATAAGGCTGCGGCTGAGCGGCTGAAGAAGCTTACCGCGCCGTTTATCCTGCGCCGGCTGAAAACGGATAAGTCCATTATCAAGGACCTGCCGGATAAGCTGGAGATGAAAGTATACTGCAACCTGACCCAGGAACAAGCATCCTTATATACAGCCGTGGTGAATGAGGTCAATGAGGCCCTGGAGGGCGCGGAGGGCATCGGGCGCAAAGGATTAATACTTAGTACCCTGTCCAAGCTGAAGCAAGTTTGCAACCACCCGGCCCAGTTTCTCAAGGACTACTCGGAAACCGGCGGACGTTCCGGCAAACTGGCCCGCCTGGAAGATATGCTGGAAGAAATTACGGCCGTTGGGGAGAAGGCCTTGATCTTTACCCAGTTCGCGGAAATGGGAGCAATCCTGCAGCGCCACTTACAGGAAAACCTGGGCTGGGAGATCCCTTTTTTACACGGCGGCATCTCCAAACAGAAACGGGACAAGATGGTGGAGCGCTTCCAGGCCGGTTCCGGCAGCATGCCGCTGTTCATCCTTTCCCTTAAAGCCGGTGGGACCGGACTCAATCTTACCCAGGCCAACCATGTGTTCCACTTCGACCGCTGGTGGAATCCCGCGGTGGAGAACCAGGCCAGCGACCGGGCCTACCGCATAGGTCAGACCAAAAACGTGCAGGTGCACAAATTCATCTGCGCCGGGACCCTGGAAGAGAAGATTGATGCAATGATCAGCCGCAAACAGGAATTGGCCGAGCAGGTGGTGGGTACGGGCGAGGGCTGGCTGACGGAGCTTTCCACTACGGAACTAAAGGATTTGTTTGCACTCAGCAAAGAAGCAGTGGGGTGATGTTATGGGCTGGGATTCTTACGGTTATTTCACTCCCTCCAGGCCGAAGAAGGCCAAGGGCGGTATCAAAGCCCAGAACAAGAAGGGGTCCTTTGGCCAGACCTGGTGGGGCAGGCGCTGGATAGAAGTGGTGGAGAGTCTCGGTATGGGGTCGAGGCTGAACCGGGGCAAATCCTATGCCCGCTCCGGCCAGGTGCTCTCCATCGAGGTTGAGAAGGGCAAGGTCACGGCTGAGGTCCAGGGGTCAAGGGCCAAGCCCTATAAGCAGAGCATCAAGTTTGACAGCCTGAGCAAAGTTGATTGGAAGAAGCTGGCGGGGATATTTGCCGGCCAGGCAATCTTTACGGCCAAACTGTTGGCGGGTGAAATGCCGGAAGAAATCGAACAGGCATTTCAACAAGCGGGTTTGTCCTTGTTTCCCGTCAGGTATTCCGAACTGCAAACGAATTGCAGCTGTCCGGATTATTCCGACCCGTGCAAACACCTGGCTGCGGTCTATTACCTTCTGGCGGAAGAATTTGACCGCGACCCCTTCCTGCTGTTTAAGCTGAGGGGAATTGAGCGGGACGAACTCCTGGCCCTCATAAGCAAGGAAATGGGCGCCGGGAAAG
>JAJYNB010000373.1 GCA_021786555.1 Bacillota bacterium
GGAAGCCAAAAATGCCGGAGCCAACCGGATACGCTACTGCGATACAGTAGGAATTCTTGAGCCTTTTAGTACCTACGAGCGCATCAAAGTCCTGATTGAACGGGTCGGGATTGATGTGGAAATGCATACCCATAACGATTTCGGCATGGCTACCGCCAATGCCCTGGCAGGAGTGAAGGCAGGCGCCACCCATGTAGGCGTGACTGTGAACGGCCTGGGTGAACGGGCCGGCAACGCTGCTTTGGAAGAAGTAGTAATGGCCTTAAAGCATGTGGTTAAAGAAGACTTATACTTCAAGACCGAAAAATTCCGCGAGCTTTCTGAATATATAGCTTTGGCTTCCGGCCGCGAACTGCCGGTCTCCAAGGCCATTGTGGGTACCAACATGTTTGCCCATGAATCTGGCATCCATGCCGACGGGGTACACAAGAATCCCTTGACCTATGAAGTTTTCTCGCCGGAAGAGGTGGGCTTGCAGCGGCAAATGGTTATTGGCAAGCATTCCGGCTCAGCAGCCATTCTGGCCAAATTCCGGGAATACGGCAGAGAACTGACGGAGAAGGAGGCCAATGATCTTCTGGACAGGGTAAGGTCCCTGGCCGTTGACTTGAAACGCTCACTGTTTGACAAAGAACTGATCTACTTATATGACGATTACCTGGAAGGCAGGCATTAAACTGGACCCATAGGGGGCGGCGATACCGCCCTCTTTTTCCGGTTAGAAATATGGTGCCGCCTGTAACCCCTTTGGCGGCACGCATCATATGCTGCTTCGATTCACTATTATCACAGAAATGGAGATGAAACGCCAATGGGAGAGAAGATAAGTGTTGTGGATGGAGTTCTGAAGGTACCGGACTATCCGGTTATTCCCTATATCGAAGGGGACGGAACCGGACCGGATATCTGGCGTGCCACCCAAAAGGTTGTAGACGCGGCGGTTGAGGCGGCCTATTCAGATAAACGGGCCATTGAGTGGAAGGAGATTCTGGCAGGGGAAAAGGCCTACGCCCAGACATCCCAGTGGCTGCCCGATAATACTCTGCAGGATATTAAAGACTATGTGGTGGCGATCAAGGGCCCTCTGACCACGCCTATCGGAGGTGGTTTCCGGAGCCTGAATGTCACTATCCGCCAGGAACTGGACCTTTATGCCTGTGTACGCCCGGTGCGCTGGTTTGAAGGGGTGGCAAGCCCGGTAAAACAGCCGGAAAAGGTCAATGTAGTGATTTTCCGGGAAAACACCGAGGACATTTACGCCGGCATTGAATGGAGTTTTGACAGCCCCGAGGGAGCAAAAGTCAGGGAATTTCTCAACCAGGAGATGGGGAAAGCAATTCCTGCCGATGCCGGGATTGGCATAAAACCTATCAGCAAGACCGGTTCTGAGCGCATTGTGCGTAAAGCCCTGCAGTACGCAGTGGACAGCGGCCGCAAATCCGTGACCATTGTGCACAAGGGCAACATCATGAAATACACCGAAGGGGCCTTCAAGACCTGGGGCTATGAGCTGGCCAAGCGGGAATTCGGGGACAAGATTATCACCGAGGCCGAAGCAGCGGAAGGGGCTTCCCGGGAAGGGAAAATCCTGGTCAATGACCGGATTACCGATAACATGTTCCAGCAGATACTATTGCGTCCTGATGAGTACGATGTGCTGGTAAGTCCTAACCTGAACGGCGACTACCTTTCCGATGCCATTGCGGCCCAGGTGGGAGGGCTCGGGATGGCGCCGGGCGGCAATATCAGCGACTTTGTGGGGGTCTTTGAAGCAACCCACGGTACGGCCCCCAAATATGCCGGCCTGGATAAGGTGAATCCCGGTTCCCTGATTCTGTCCGCCGTAATGATGCTGGACCACATGGGCTGGGGTGAAGCGGCAAGGCTGATTGAAACAGCCATGGAGGGTACGATAAAAGACAAGGTGGTTACCTATGACCTGGCCCGGCAGCTGGCCGGGGCCCGGGAGGTAAAATCCTCCGAATTCGCCGCCGCTATCGTGGGGCGCATGAAGTAGTTTCCAAAGTTGAAATTTTGGTTTGCGAAACGTAACGATGGGCTGGGCCAAAGGCTGCAGCCCGTTTATTTTTTAGAAGGCCTGGACGGCAACCTACCCCATTGACTCTGGGGTTTGCGGGGTATAATAATAAGATGTAATCACAGCTCCGGTAGGAGCAGGATTTTGGAGGAGTGTCTGCAGTGATCAAAGCGGTGACATTTGATTTTTGGAGTACTTTGTTTCGGGACAAGGGGGATATTGGCGGCAAGAGGCACACGTGGCGGATTGAGCATATGGCTGCTCTCTTTAATAAGCACGGCTGGCCCGGCGGCTACACAGATATTTTCCAGGCCATCGAAGAAGTGAGCATGCACAGCACAGAAGTGCGGCTGAGAGGGACAGTTGACTTTACCCCGGAAGAACAGGTAGAGCGTATATTACAGCTCTTAGGGGTTCAGCCTGAGGAGGAGATTTCAGCCGGAGTGCTGGAGATTTATGCCGGGGCGGCAGCAGAATTCCCGCCTGAACCGCTGGAAGGAGCGGTGGAAGTTGTCAGGGAAGTCTCCAAACACTACCCGGTGGGCCTTATCTCCAATACAGGAATTTCCCCGGGAAGCGTGCTGCGCCAGGTTATGGCCGGGGCGGGAATTCTCGATTCCTTTACCAGCTTGACTTTTTCCAATGAGGTAAACCTGGTGAAGCCCAATCCGCAAATATTTCTGCTGAGCGCAGAGAAGCTGGGGGTCCAGGTGTCGGAAACCCTGCATGTGGGCGATGACTATGAAGCCGATGTGGTCGGGGCAAACCGGACCGGCGCCAAGGGGGTCTGGCTCAGTGCAGGCGGGGAAAAAAGGCCGGCAGCCTTTGCGGTTATCTCTGAATTAAGGGAGCTACAGGAAATCTTATGGGGACACTAAGCCAGGAACGGGTTGGCTGGGACTTGAGGCAAGCCCTTTATGTACTCCTGGCCATCAGTCTCATCCAGACTGCCCTGTACTATATTGGCTTCGTCAACATCAACAGCCTGAACAAATTTGTCGGGTGGAGTTTGCTGGATTGCCTTGTGTACGCCGGTGGAATTTACCTTTTCGTCCGGCTTAAGGGAATTGGGGGCTGGGCTGATTTGGGCCTTGGTTCCAGACGCCTGACAACCTCAATCCTAATCGGGTTGGGAGCCGGAATCGTTATAGCTGTAGCAGTGACTTTGGCCGGCGATTTGATTATCAAACTTCTGGGATGGAGCCCTGTACCCCAGCCTGTTCAGGTAGTTGCAGAGCAAGCCACAAGCTGGTGGAAAGTTGGAGCTTTTCTCCTGGCGGGTTCCGTGCTGGCCCCCTTCAAGGAAGAACTGGTTTTCCGGGGGTTTCTTTATCCTGCTCTGCGGGACAGAGTCGGGGTGACTTGGGGCATACTACTAACTACTCTGTTTTTTGCCCTGGTCCACGCTGATTTAGTGCGGTTTGTACCCTTGTTGCTGGGGGGAGCCGCCCTGAATCTCCTGTATGTACGCACAGGCTCCCTTTATGCCTCTGTCGCAGCC
>JAJYNB010000363.1 GCA_021786555.1 Bacillota bacterium
AAATTTGTAAGCGATAACCGATTCCCGCATAAACCCTAACACAGTGCTCAGCCCAAGCAGCAGAGCCACCTGCAGAGAGTTCTTGGCTAACAACTTGCGAGTAGACATATTAAATTTAACCGCACTCCTTATGTATTTCATTTACAATCCCGCGGAATTTGCCGGATGCAGTTCTGAGAATTGAGCCTACCCGCTCAACATCTATTTTGACCACTGGCCCCAGCCTTTGCCGCAATCCGTCTAATAGAGACTTTGTTTGCTCGCGACCATACCCGGCTTCCGGTACAACTTTAACAACAATTCTGTCTGGTTCCACTTGGATTACCTGAGACTCAAAAACAAAGTTTAATGTCTTCAAGACCGCGTTAATGGCCGAAGGACTGATCCACCTGCCGTCTGGGGTCCTGATCACATCATCTACCTTCGTCTCTATAGGTTTTAACCTTTTCGTGCACCTGCCGCAGGTGCATTCACCCTGCATCAATTCCCCCAGGTCATTGGTTACATAACGCAACAAGGGCATAGCATAATTGTGCAGAGTTGTACCCACGATGGTTCCTGCCGTCGCAGTATTTTGCAAATCCCGGTTCACAATCTCCACATAGCTGTAATCCTCGTTGATGTGCAGGCCGGAATGGGCTGCGCACTCGGTGGCCAGTACCACCCGCTCCGCCATGCCATACATGTCCCAAACTTTGCCGCCAAGTTGCCGCTCTATGAATTCCCTAACAGCTGGTGAAAAAGGTTCAGAAGAGGTGAAGATATGCTCAAAGCGAACTGTCTGACTGGGCTCAGCGAGAAACTTGGCCAGAATATAGGCGCTTGATGGATATGCCTGCAGGGCTTCGGCCTGAAACCCCTTGATTTTTTGATAATAAGCCGCGATGTTGGCTCGTGACAGATGCAGCGACGACATGATCAGTTGATTTTCAAACATGTTATAGACCCAATACCTGCCGTGTTGTGGCGCCCGCACGTTATCTCCCCTGAGGGTGACTCTTTTCTCGCCGATGTTGAAACCTGATGCCTGCCAAAATCGCCACAGGGCCGCGTTTTCCAGGATGATTGACTGGACGTCGCGGTAAAAACGGGCTGGCGACCCGGTTGTCCCACTGGTTTGACCGATCCGGCAAAGCTTTTTGTTGGCATTTACAGCGATTAACTCGTTGAAGTTTTTCTTAACATCCTGTTTGGTGAGTAATGGCAGTTTTTCTATGTCCCGTAAGTCTTGTACCTTGTCAGGGTCAAAATTGCACTCTTTAAACAGCCTGGAGTAGTACGGGACGTTCGTATTACAGTGCTGCAGCAACCTTTTTAATGCCGCAAGCTGGTATTCACGCATGTCATCAGTACTCATAGAGGCATTTGCCTCCAATTGGTCTAATAACCTGTCGAACCCAACGCCTTCCCGGATAACCTTGTTCAGCAAGCCGCGCATATTCGTCCGCAAAGCGCCCATGACTGCAACCTCCCCTAAACCCTAACTGGCTTCGTCTCCTGCCGCTGCTTCCCGTAGGGCAGCATTTATTCTGCTTATAACATCAGTCGTGGTTCCCAAATTAACACTTATAATTTGAGGATCTTTAAGGTCTACGCAGTTCTTAGTGTCGAAAACCATGGGGACAGACATCAAAGACTTAAGCAGTTGAGGGTCGAGGTTTTTAAACTCGCTGTGGTCCGCCAGGACAAGCGCGCAGTGAGCGCCGCTCAACGCCTCTCTCCTGTTCACCAATTCAAACGCGCTATGATCTACATAAGGGTCATAAACCTTTACGTTAAAGCCCTTCTGTTCAAGAATTTCAATCACATCTATAGCCGGACTTTCTCGCATATCGGTTACATTGCCCTTGTATGTTATACCAAGCACAGCTATTTTTGCTTTGTCAATTCCCGCGGTCAGCTTCAAGACTCTGTCAGCAATGTACTGGGGCATTTCCCGGTTAGTTTGCCTTGCCAGGGAAATCAGCTTTGCCTGTTCCGGCGCCCGTTCGACTACAAAGTACGGGTCCACCGCCAGACAATGTCCTCCCACGCCAGGCCCGGGCTGGTGCAAGTTTACCCGGGGATGGCAATTTGCCAATTTTATCACTTCCAGGGCATCGATTGCGAGAGAATCGCAAATTTGCACCAGTTCATTGGCCAGCGCAATATTAACATCCCTAAATATGTTCTCCATCAGTTTTGCCATTTCCGCGACCTTGGTCTGAGTTAAGAGTAAATCCCCTTGGACGAAACTTCTGTATAAGCTTGCAGCCCTTTGCGTAGAGATGTCATCTACCCCGCCTATAATCCTGTTGTTATAAACCAGTTCGCGCAAAATCTTGCCCGGCAAAACTCTTTCCGGGCAATGGGCCAGGAAAACCTGCCTGCCCACTGTAAAGCCGGTTTGCTCCAATATGGGTCTTACAATATCATCTGTGGTTCCAGGGGGTACGGTAGACTCGACAATGACCAAACTATGCAGCTTCAGGCTGGAGACAATACTTTGAGAAGCTTCTCTCACATAGGATAGGTCCGCCTTAAGGTCCGCAGTCACAGGAGTTGGTACGGCAATGATAAAGGCGTCCGCCTCTTCCGGCTTTAGTGAGGCCCTTAATTTTCCTTCAGCTACCAGGTGCGGCAGCGCCTCCGTCAACCCGGGTTCTACTACATGCGGATAACCTGAATTGATTGAGGAGATTACATTTGGATTTGTGTCTACCCCGATTACCTCAAAGCCGGCTGAAGCAAACATAACCGCAGTAGGCAGCCCAATATATCCCAAGCCAATAACACATATTTTACCGTTCAAGACGTTACCCCCATTCCCTCTCTCGATAAAGACCCCAACGTTCTTGCAAAACCAGCAGGATGAATTTTGTGTTCCCGATCAGATACCGTTTCCACATTCGCCTCGGTTCCTGGGCCAGGCGGTATAACCATTCCAAACCGCATCTTTGCAGCCAAACCGGAGCACGCCGGGTAATCCCGGCTGCCACATCAAAGCTGCCGCCTACCCCCATGCAAAATGGCACTTGCAGCTTGTCGAGATTGTCTGCCAGCCAATACTCCTTTTTGGGTGAACTCATCCCGACAAAAAGGATATCTGGCCTGGCGTCCCTGATGCTTTCGATTACCGCTGCATTCTCCCTCTCCCCGAAGTAACCGTTACGGAATCCCACGATTTTGAGTTGGGGATATTTGTGCCTGATGGTAATAACGGCGCTGTTGATGACATCTTCCCTGGCCCCGAGAAAATACACCTTGTACCCTTTGCGGGCAGCCAGTTGAATCAGCTCATGCATCAAGTCAATACCGGCAACTCTTTCAGGCAGCGGCCTGCCCAAAAGCTTCGAGGCCCATACGACCGATTGGCCGTCGGCATTGATTAGTTGACAGGAATTAACTATATGTTTCAGGCGACTATCGTTTTGCAGGGCTGCCAGTTTTGCCGCATTGACAACCACATGCTGGACAGGGCGCTTCAACGAAATTATCTGTTCAATAGCTTGCAAGGTTTGCTCCATAGTAAGTGCGTCAATCCGGCAA
>JAJYNB010000258.1 GCA_021786555.1 Bacillota bacterium
CACCTCAGGCTGTTTATAGGCCTTACGGAAAAAATCAACAATGTTGAGATTATGGTGGAAAAAGAAGAAGAGGCCAAGGACAAGATTTTGGAGATGACCATCGAAGAACTGGACTTGTCCGTACGTTCTTACAATTGTCTTAAGCGCGCAGGCATCAATACTGTTCAGGAACTGATTCAAAAGACTGAAGAGGACATGATTAAGGTTCGCAACCTCGGCCGCAAGTCTCTGGAAGAAGTTGAACAGAAGCTCAAGGAACTTGGGCTGTCCTTTAGGAAATCTGACGATTAGTCCACAGCAAAGGAGGGATTAGGTTGGCTTACCGTAAATTAAACCGCAACTCCGGCAACCGCCGGGCGATGTTCCGCAGTATTGTCACTTCCCTGTTTAAGCACGGCAGGATTCAGACCACTGAACCAAAAGCGAAAGAATTGAACCGGATTGCGGAAAAGATGATTACCCTGGGCAAGCGCGGAGACCTCCATGCCAAACGGATGGCGCTTTCCTACCTGATGGACGAGGCAGTGGTAATCGAGTTGTTTGACAAGATTGCTCCGAAGTATGCTGACCGCCAGGGAGGATATACCAGGATTATAAAACTGGGTACCCGCCGCGGCGATGCTGCCTCCATGGTTCTGGTGGAACTGGTATAGTTGCTTCCCGGCATGAGTCCCGGCTTAAAGGTCAGGCTCCAACCGCTGCGTCCCCGCAGGGTGGGACCTGACCTTTTGTGTTAGGGAGAATATCGGGGGGTGTCAGGGGGACAGTCCCCTTGACACTGTTTTTCAAGCGGCAACTCGGAGTGTCAAAGGGACAGTCCCCTTGACACTGCAAAGGAATGCCCCTGGATTTTGTGGGGTTAAATTGGGGGGTGAGGGTTTGATCAGGCTGGAGAAGGTGGGGTACCGCTATCCGGAGAGAGAGGAGGCGGTGCTGGAGGACATTGACCTGAGCATTCGTCCGGGGGAGTTGGTGGCCGTAATTGGGCCTAATGGGTCGGGGAAGTCTACCTTGGCGAAATTGCTCAACGGCCTGATACTGCCTACCCAGGGGAAGGTTACGGTAGAGGGCCTGGAAACCACCGCGGGAGACTTGGTGTGGGAAGTGCGGCGGAGAGTCGGGCTGATCCTGCAAAATCCGGACAATCAAATGGTCGCACCCACGGTAGAGGATGACGTAGCCTTTGGCCCGGAAAACCTGGGCGTGGAGCCCTCGGAGATAAGGCGTAGGATCGGGCAGGCACTGCAACAGGTAGGGATGAGCGAATACGCAGGGTGGCCCCCTAATCGCCTGTCCGGCGGTCAGAAGCAGCGTGTGGCCATTGCTGGGGTTTTGGCGATGCAGCCAAACTACCTGGTGTTGGATGAAGCCACATCCATGTTGGATCCAACTGGTCGTAAGCACCTGCTAACTATAGCCCTGCGCCTCAAGGCCAGTGGGGTTGGGGTAGTCATGATAACGCATCACATGAAGGAGGCAGCCCTGGCGGATAGGATTGTGGTACTGGTGAACGGCAAATTAGTGCGAGAGGGGACACCTTCCCAGGTTTTTTCCGCCAGTGAAGCTCTAACATCGTGGGGGCTGGCTACGCCATTTGCGGTCAGAGTGACCCGTGCCCTGAAAGAACAAGGCAGGAATTTACCCCCCGGTATTTTGACAGTGGAGGAGCTGGTTAACGCCATATGCTCTTAGAATTGCAGGACGTCCACTTCCATTATGCAGAACCGGGGGCAAACAAGACCGCTCTTAACGGTATTGACTTAACGGTAAATGAAGGCGATTTTACTGCTCTTATCGGCCCGTCGGGTTCCGGCAAATCGACTTTGCTTCTGCACCTTAATGGCTTGCTGCGGCCTGCTGCGGGTCACGTACTGTATACTGGTTGTGATATCCACGCCAAGGGTTACGACTTAAGAAGGGTGCGGCGGAACGTGGGCCTTTTGTTTCAATTTGCGGAAGCTAACTTCTTCGGCCAGACTGTCTGCGAAGACGTCTCTTATGCTCCGTGGAACCACGGCTTGCGCGGCAGGGCACTGGATCAGGCCGTCATTCAGGCTCTGGAGATGGTTGGGCTGCCACCTTCCGTCAAAGCCCGTTCTCCTTTTAGCCTCAGCGGCGGGGAAAAGAGAAAAGTTGCCCTGGCAGGTGTATTGGCCATGGAACCAAGAGTCCTCCTGCTGGATGAACCCACGGCCGGACTCGACCCGGGAACCAGGGAAAACTTTCTATATCTGCTAAAGGATCTGAACCGGCAGGGTATCGCCATTGTAATAGTGTCTCATGACCTGGACGAAGTTGCAGCCGTTGCACGGCAGGCGGTGGTACTCAAGGCTGGCAGGGTGCTGGCCAAGGGGACAGTAAGGGAGGTTCTGACCAGTCCGGATATGGAAAACTGGGACCTGGAGCCGCCTGAGGCCGTATGGCTGGGGAAACTGCTAGGGCTTAAGCATAACGGGATGCCGGTGCTGAGCGAGGCGGAAGCGGTCAGTTCTATTCTGGCCAGGGGGAAGTAGGAATGTTCAAAGACTTTCGGCTTGGCCAGTACATGCCCGGAAATTCATTCATCCATAAACTTGACCCGGGTACGAAGCTGTGGGGAACTGCGGTCCTAGTTGCGCTGGTTTTTTTTCCGGGCAGTTGGGTAGGCCTGCTGGCCGCGGGCCTGCTCCTGATGGGTATTATTGTCTTGACAGGGGTACCCCTGAAACACTACCTATCCAGCGCCAAAGCCCTATGGCCGATTTTCCTGTTCACATTGGTTATTAACAGCCTGACCTTTCCGGGAAAGATATTGTTCAGGCTGGGGCCGATTGTTCTAAGTTCAGCTGGAGTTTATGCAGGCCTTTTTATGGCTCTTCGCTTGGCACTGGCGGTGTTAGTTACGGCGGCCTTCACCTTTACCACCTCGCCAGTGGACTTGACTGACAGGTTGGAAAGCATGTTCAGGCCTTTAGCAAGGCTTGGCTTTCCCGGTCATGAGGTGGCTCTGATGATGACCATTGCCATCCGATTTGTCCCTACTATCATGGAGGAAGGGGACCGGTTAGTAAAAGCCTTACAGGCTAGAGGAGCTGAACTCGGCAGAGGGGGGCCGCTGAAGCGGGCACGGGGCTTCATGCCCTTGCTCATTCCCCTGCTGATCGGGGCTTTCCGACGGGCAGATGACCTGGCTCTGGCCATGGAAGTGCGCTGCTACCGGGGAGGAGACGGCAGGACCCGGTACCGTGAGATGCGCCTGACTCCATCGGATTACATGTCCCTAGTCCTAAGTACCTGCCTGTTTCTAGTTGTGCTAGGGGCACGCTTGTTTGGAGGATAACGCATGCTCAACATTAAACTGGTGTTGGAATACGATGGGACAGAATACCATGGTTTTCAGCGGCAGCCGGAATTCCAAGGACCCACTGTTCAGGGAATATTAGAAGACAGATTGGCCAGGCTTACCAACCAAACCGTCAAGCTGACTATGGCCGGAAGAACCGATGCCGGAGTCCATGCTTTAGGACAGG
>JAJYNB010000071.1 GCA_021786555.1 Bacillota bacterium
TGCCAAGGCCCTGCTGGACCAGAACCCAAACCCGACTTCCCCGGATATCAAAAAAGCGATTCGCGGCAATATTTGCCGCTGTACGGGTTACGTGAAAATTGAACAGGGCATTTTCCTGGCGGCTAAGGTGCTGCGGGGGGAACTGCAGCCCAAGTCATTCAGAGGGACCGGTATCGGGACAAATTTGCCGCGGGTCGACGCACGCGATAAATCCTTGGGGACAGCGGAATACGTAGATGATATGTTCGCTGAAGGCATGCTTTACGGAGCTGTGCTGCGCAGCAAATATCCCCGGGCCCTGGTGAAGGGGATAGATGTGTCAGCTGCCCGAGCATATCCGGGTGTGGAGGCGGTGCTGACCGCGGAAGATGTGCCAGGCAAGCGTTATTGGGGGCACATCATTCACGACTGGCCGGCGTTGGTGGCCGTAGGGGAAGAAACCCGCTATGTGGGGGACGCTCTGGCCCTGGTAGCGGCCCGTTCGAAACAAGAGGCCCGGCAGGCCCTGGGTCTGATCAAAGTAGAATACGACGAACTGGAGCCTGTGACTATACCGGCGCTTGCCCTGACCGCCGATGCACCGCAAATTCATCCTCGGGGAAACCTCCTGAGCGAGACCGTGATTAAACGCGGTGATGCGGCTGTGGCGTTGGCTGATGCGGCCTTTGTGGTCAAAAACCGCTATATTACGCCTCCTACGGAACACGCTTTTATGGAGCCCGAAAGCGCCTTGGCCGTACCGAATGAGGGTGGCGGCCTAACGGTTTATGTCGCGAGCCAGAGCGTCTATGATGACCTGCATGGGCTTGCAGCCATCCTGGATATGCCCGCGGAAAAGGTGCGTGTGGTCAGCAAGCTGGTGGGGGGCGGTTTTGGCGGCAAGGAGGACCTGAGCGTACAGCACCATGCGGCACTCCTGGCCCGGAAAACCCAAAAGCCAGTTAAGCTTACCCTCAGCCGCCAGGAAAGCATCCTGGTGCACCCCAAGCGCCATGCCATGGAACTGGAAGTCACCACAGGCTGCGACGCATCAGGCAAGCTTACAGCCATGTCAGCCAGGATTGTGGCGGACACGGGAGCCTACGCCTCACTGGGTCCGGCTGTGCTGCAGCGAGCCTGCACCCATGTGGGCGGTCCCTATGCCGTGCCGAATGTGGATATTACAGGACTTTGTGTTTATACCAATAACCCTCCGGCCGGTGCATTCCGGGGTTTCGGGGTGCCGCAGGCGGCTTTTGCCTGTGAGACAAACCTGGATCAGCTGGCCAGGCAGGTGGGAATTTCACCCTGGAAGATCCGCTACCTGAATGCTTTGGAACCAGGCATGGTGAACGCCACCGGTCAGGTTGCCGGGGAAGATACGGCCATAAAAGAAACCCTGTTGGCAGTGCGTGAGGTTTATGAGTCCCAGCCCTATGCCGGGATAGCCTGCGCTCTAAAGAATACCGGCATCGGGGTGGGTCTGCCCGATATATCCCGGGTTAAGATCAAAGTGAGAGGCGGTAAGGCCGTCGTCCTTACCGCAGCCCAATGCATTGGTCAGGGACTGGCCACAGTGCTTACCCAGATTGTCAGCGAAGCTACGGGACTGCCAGCGGAGCTGATTGAGGTGGCTCCGCCCGATACCTTCCTTACGCCCGATGCGGGAACAACCACCGCGTCACGGCAGACTATGTTTTCCGGCGAGGCTGCGCGGCAGGCGGCGCTTAAAATGCAGCAGGACCTGCAGCAGGGTACCCTGGCGGAGCTGGAAGGCAGTGAATTTTACGGTGAATACTTCGGCAAGACGGATCCCATCGATTCTGACAAGCCGAATCCTGTGAGCCACGTAGCCTACAGTTATGCTACCCATGTGGTACTGCTGGACAGTGAGGGCAAGGTGATGAAAGTAGTGGCGGCCCACGACGTGGGCAGGGCCATCAACCCCAAAGCCATTGAGGGCCAGGTTGAAGGGGCTATCGCCATGGGTTTGGGCTACGGCCTGAAGGAGGATTTTCCGCTGCTGCGAGGAGTGCCGACAGCAAAGTTCGGTACCTTAGGTCTGTTCCGCTCCACCGATATGCCGGAAATCGAAGTTATAATCATCGAGAAAAACCCCTCACCGCTGGCTTACGGGGCTAAGGGTGTAGGCGAAATTGCAACAGTGCCGGTGGCGCCGGCATTGGCTTCAGCCTATTACAAGTATGATGGCAAGGTAAGGGTACAGCTCCCGTTACCCGACACCGCTTATAATTAGGCGAAGTTGAATTGCCAGATGGGAATCGAGAGGAGTTAGTTCATCTACTCCTCTCAAAGTGTATGGGATAATTTTTAAGATTGGGCATGGCCTAGGGTAACCAGCTGTAACCATTACGAACTTTCCATAAGAAGTATTTTTCGAATCCCCGCTTTGAGACATCATAAAGGGGATTAGGAATCATCACCTCAAATTTACGAGGTTTAAGTAAGCTATTCGAAAGAATAATGACTTCTTTTTTACCAGCGTCCATAATACATAACCCTGGAATTTTGCCCATAGGAACTTCTTTAAGATCCGAGCGGCCATTGATTAAGCGGGTAATGTTTTCTGCGGCTGCTTTTGCCGTTTCATCCGCAGGGTATCCGGTTTTGGGCATTCCCAAAGGGATGGCAGTTTTAAATGGAACTTGGTAATGAGCTGCGATTCCTACTGCAAATATATTGGGATATTTTTCATGCTGATAAGTATCTTTTACAGGAATATAACCCGTTGGATTACCTAGTTCCGGTGAATTCGTAATCATCTCGACACCGTGAAATGCCGGCATAATCATAGCAAATTTATAGGGAAGAGTGGTACCATTTTTCAAGTAAATCGTATCCTCGTCGGCTTTTTCAATTTCGGCTTGGGTGATGTAATTAATATTAAACATATTCATGAAGGATTTTAAAAGTTTTTCACCGCCCCTAATTCCTTGAATGCCGAAATGTCCCAGGTAAGGCTCAGGTGTAATCCAAGTGATTTTAACTTTATCCCGAATTCCGGCGTCACGGCATTCCTTTTCAAAGTTAAATAAAAATTCGTATGCAGCACCTGTACACCCTGCAGCTTGGGCAGCACCGATGACGGCAGGACCGGGATCTTTAACAAAACGTTCCCATCTTTCACGAGTTTTCATTGCTCCTTGAGGTGTTCCAATATAGCTTATATTGCTACCAGGACCTAAACCTTCGATTTGCTCAAAGGCGACTCTAGGTCCAGTTGCAATCACTAAATAGTCATAAGTAAAATCTCCCTTATTTGATTTAACGAGATTTTCTTCAGGCAAAATTTGAGTAACTTCACCTTGCATAAATTCTATTCCGGAACGGGTTGTGATAGGTTCGATTGGTATAGTAATATCTTTGATTTCACGATGACCAAAGGGAACCCAGATTAGAGAAGGTATAAAAATGAACACATTTGATTTAGAAATCATAATAATTTCATGTTTGCCTTTTTCAAGCTTCCTTCCCAGTTCTAATGCTGCAGTGAGTCCTGCAAAGTTTCC
>JAJYNB010000253.1 GCA_021786555.1 Bacillota bacterium
TCAATTGGCCGCTGTTCCTTTATTTAAAGGATTCTCCTCCTTGCGGAGGGTCCTCCGCCGGTGTGCCTAATCCCGGCAAATCTGTTGAGATTTGGCCCGCCGAAGCCGGCGGTCCCAGACTGTAATTATTGAGGAGGCTTGGCAGGTTCAACTGTGGTTCCGCTGCGGGGGCAGCCGGGGAATCTTCTTTTTTCTTGCCGATACCCTTGATTTTTTCCCAGGTTCCCTTGAAGAAGTTTCTTACGGGCGTGGGCAGGGACACTTTACCACCCGTGGCGCTGGTGAGGACTATGGGACCGGTGGGCACACTGCGGATACTGTAGGGATTTTCCAGGCTTACTAGCACCTGGTCATAATCATAAAAGGGCACATTGGAGTGGAAGTTTGCCCGGTAGGTGCCGCCGCCTAAAGGATAGAGCTGGCCCACGGCAAAAGATCCCTGGCCTTTGCGGTTGGTGAGGTAAGCCATATATACCGGCTGCGCTCCGCCGTTCGCGTCCCCTCCCATACCGGCGGGATCGGGGAGGTTGTTGGCAATGAGGGAGAAGGAATTGGCGTCATTGATGGCAGCAATACCCGTTCCACCGCCTGTACCGGTTAAATTGAACTGTTTCGGCTTTACGGTCCTGCCCATGGGGGAAACCTGCAGGGGCATGCCTGGTGTTTGTGCCCCGAAGCCCGGAGCCTGGTTTCTCCGGCCCAGCCTAAGTCCTTTAGTGGCGATTCCCTGTGCTGGAGGGGCAGCTGCAGGTACAGGAGAAAACTGAGGTTGATAAGACTGACCTAATCCAGCAGGGCTCCCCTGCTGGTTTCCTGCCAGACGGGCGGCGAGCCCCGGCCTTCTGCGGCCGCCAATGCCGGGGACACCCATACCCGGCGCTCCCATGCCCGGTACTCCCATGCCCGGCGCTCTCATGCCCGGCGCTCCCATGCCCGGCGCTCCCATGCCCGGCGCTCCCATGCCCGGCGCTCCCATGCCCGGGGCCATGGCTCTGCCGGGATATTGACCCATCATCTGCTGGCCATAGGCAGGTGTGCCGCCTGCTCCGTAACGTCCTACTGTCCCGCCAGGCTGGGGCCTATAGCCCCTGGCATAAGGCGCCTGGCCGGCGGGCATGCCGGGAGATTGGCCTGGTCCGTACCCCTGCATCGCGCCCGGCTGCATGCTGTAGGGGCTTGTCATGTAATTTCCCATTCCCGCCGGATAACCGGCGCCAGGATAGCCTTGGGGAAAGTGTCCTCCCATATTGGGCGGATAGTATGCCATAATATCACCAGCTTTGGCATTATTTTCTTCTATAGTCTATTCCGGCCCCGGTCGGCGGTGCATGGTCACCTGCGGCGCAGAAACAGGATATCCACAGCCAGGAGGACCAGAACGGCAATCAACAAAGCCGCAAGCCCGTTAGGAGGAGTGGTCGTCTGGGGTACCGGCACGTAGACCACATAGATCGGTGTACCGCAGGTGGGGCAGTGGTATAACGGCTGATAGTAATACCCCTGCTGGCCATGGCTATGGGCCTGGCCCTCAGGACTTAGGGCACTCTCCTCTGCATAGAGCTGGGGCATAGTCTGGTAATAATACCCCTGCTGCGGATAATGATAGGCAAAATCGCTGGGCCACGGAGCGGTGCGTCTCACCAGCCAACCACCTCGCTGTCTGAGTATAGTATGTGCGTCCTTGAGATTGCGTTCCCGCTATGGAAAAGGCCCCCCTTATGAGGGGCCCAGGGGAGGAACATGGGGAGTTTGCGGGTTGCTGACCTGGTTGAAGTTTGCCCGGTTAAAGCGGCGGGAACGAAAACCAGGCCCAGGACTGTAAGGGCCCGGCTGAGTGGCGCCCGGTCCCGGCTGGTTAAAGAGCGGCGCCTGGTCCGGCGCGAACTGCCGCGCCTGGCGCAGCCGGTTCAGCATGAGCTGAGCCCTGGATTGGAATTGCATCTGTTCATTCCCAGTGTCCGGCCCAGGGGCGCCGGGGTCGGTTATGGTTCTGCGTCCTCTGCGGAAAAATGCCATTGGTAGTACCTCCTTCCACATGGTGATAAATTGACAGACGAAATCCATCTCTCTGCATTATATGGCACAAATTACCATTACGTGTGGGCTAGCCTCCACCGAAGAGGCTCCGCTTCACCCGGTCAAAGAGGTTAAGTTCACTGCCCAAGGGCTTGCGGCCCGTTATCAGCCCGTAGCAGAAATAACCCTGGTTCTTGCGCATGAAGCCTGCGTTATTCTGCAGTCTGGGTAAGATCCCCGGCTGCTCGGAAACTTTTTGGGCCAGGTCTTTGACAAATATCCAGTCCTTTTTCAGTTCCTGCAGGAGAAGGCCTGAATTGATCTTGTTGGCCTGGGGATTCAATATCCCCGTATATTCGAAACCAGCCTCCGTCAGGGCATCAACCCAGCCCTGGAAGGTCAGGGGATCCGTCCCCCTGCCGTAGTAAAAATGGAGCTGCTCTTTGAGTTCCGGGGACAGGTCATTGATCACAGCCATTTCCAAATCCGCCAGGCGTCCGCCGGGCTTCAAGACCCGGTAAAACTGGCGGTAGACCTTGACCTTGTCCAGGAACACAGTCACGGACTCGGCCATAGCCAGGTCAAAGGAACCGCGCGCAAAGGGGAGATTAGTGACATCAGCAACTCTGAACTCCACCAGGCCGCTCACATTCTCCCGCTCCGCCCGCTGCCTCGCCTTTTCCACCATCTCGGGCATGATGTCGATGCCTACAATACGGCAGCCCACGTTCTTGGCCAGATGACAAGCGGTAAGCCCGGAGCCGCACCCTGCATCCAGCACATAGTCTTCCTTTTTGACCTCCAGGAGTTCCAGGTTCCGCCTCGTGGCGGGAAAACCGCCGGGATGGGAACTCCCTATCCCCAGCCAGGCCAAAAACTGAAAGTAATTCATATCTTCTATTCTAATTGAAGACTCGCCCACTCAGATTCCCCCCTTCCTATGGTATTATATTCCAAAATAGGATGTCCTGCCCGGAACCACAATGCAAGTTTTTGACCGGACAGGATAAAGTGCAGCTGTCTAATCGCATCTTAGGTCCAGCTTCCCTTCATCGGCCCGCCCATAAGAAATACCCTCCTGGCTGAGGAGGGTATTTCTTGACTGTATCCAATATCGCAACCGTAGGTGAAGAAGTGAGGATTGTCCTCTTAGTATAGTCTTTTGATTAAATTTGCCACGTTTTCTGCAAAGCGGCGGACGGTTCTAATTCCTTCCTCATCTTGCCAAACTTCGCCCGGCTTCCCCCCGAACAAGATATTCCAGTAGGTGGAACCTGCCACTATCATGTCGTTCATGAGATAAAACATTAGCATCTCCTGTATCGAAGCTGTATGGCCGCCCCTTCGGGCTACAGCGATAGGGCCCCCCACTTGCCATGATAAAAAATTATCTGTAGAGCGAGAAACCTTGCCGATTCTCTGCAGGGCGGACATTATATCGCCACGTGCG
>JAJYNB010000397.1 GCA_021786555.1 Bacillota bacterium
CAGGCATGGTAAACAGTTCAAAGTCAATGCCAACTTTGTTACTGGCGGTTTGCTTGCTCTTGGCGTACACCACAGAAGCCGGGTCATCACCTACCAGGATCACTGCCAGCTTAGGGATAATTCCCTGCTCCCGCAGTTGAGCCACTTCCGCGCTAACCTCTTCCCGGATCTTAGCCGCCACCGCTTTTCCGTCGATTAGGTTTGCCAAACTACCTCTCTCCTTCCCTATTTATTTTTCAAGTATGCATCAATGGCTTTGGCTGCCGTTTTGCCGGCGCCCATGGCTAAAATTACCGTTGCCGCCCCTGTAACAATATCGCCGCCGGCGAAGACGCCTGGCTTGGAGGTCGCAAAGGTTTCGGGATCGGCCACGATGTTACCCTTGCGGTTCAGTTCAAGGCCCGGAGTGGTCTTGGTCACCAAGGGGTTTGGACCCTGGCCGATAGCCACTACCACGGTGTCCACATCCATGATAAACTCGGAACCGGGAATTGGCACCGGGCTGCGGCGGCCGGAAGCGTCGGGTTCTCCCAGTTCATAGCGCAGGCACTTCATCCCTTTGACAACACCGTTTTCATCGCCGATAATCTCAACCGGGTTGGTAAGAAGCTGGAAGTTGACCCCTTCTTCCTCCGCATGCTCCAGTTCCTCATGGCGGGCCGGCATCTCCTCGCGGGAACGCCGGTACACGATGATTGATTCCTCCGCTCCCAGACGCAGTGCTGTCCTGGATGCATCCATGGCCACATTACCGGCTCCAAGCACGGCTACCCGCTTGCCCACCTTGGTGGGGGTATCAGCTTCCGGGAACTGGTAGGCTTTCATCAAGTTGCTGCGGGTGAGAAACTCGTTGGCTGAATATACTCCGAGCAGATTTTCTCCCGGAATGTTCATGAAATAAGGCAGACCGGCACCCGTGCCGATAAACACGGCGTCAAAACCGTCTTTTCCCATCAACTCTTCCACAGAAGTGGCTTTGCCCACCACCATGTTGGTCTTGATTTCCACCCCGAGTTTTTTCAGATTCGAGATCTCCGTCTGAACTACTTGCTTGGGCAGGCGGAACTCAGGGATGCCGTACATCAGAACGCCTCCGGCTACGTGCAAAGCCTCAAACACGGTAACCGAATAGCCAAGTTTGGCCAGGTCGGCCGCACAGGTGAGTCCTGCCGGTCCGGCGCCGATGATTCCAACCTTCTTGCCAGTGGGAGCGGCAGCTTCCGGTGTAACCGAACCGTGGGCCAGTTCGTAGTCGGCAGCGAACCTCTCCAGACGTCCAATCCCTACAGGCTCGCCTTTCTTGCCCACAATGCATTTGCTCTCACACTGGCTTTCCTGCGGGCAGACCCGGCCGCAAACGGCGGGAAGATTATTTTTCTCTTTCAGTTTCCGGGCTGCTCCCATAAAATCGCGTTCTTTAATTAGCTGGATAAAGTCGGGAATAAGCACTTCAACCGGGCAGCCCTGCCGGCAAAGGGGCTTTTTGCACTGCAGACAGCGGGAAGCCTCAAGCAGCGCTGTTTCTTCGTCATAACCCAGAGCCACTTCACTAAAGTTTCTTGCCCTTTCTCCCGGTTCCTGGCAGGGCATGGCCTGGCGGGCAACTTTTTCTAACATCCGCAGCCACCTCCACAGTCAAGCCTGGCCATGGCCCGCTTCTCTTCATTTTTAAAGTAGGCCAGACGGCGCATGGCTAAATCGAAATCGACCAGGTGACCGTCGAACTCGGGCCCGTCAACACAGGCAAACTTGGTCTCGCCGCCCACACTAATCCTGCAGGCGCCGCACATGCCGGTTCCGTCCACCATGATTGGGTTCATGCTGACTAGGGTTTTGATGCCCAGAGGACGGGTGAACTCGACGATAGATCTCATCATTACCATCGGACCAATGGCCCAGACGTGGTCAATTTTGCCTCCGGTCTCCTCTAATACCTGGGCCAGGGCGGTGGCGGCAAAGCCTTTGATGCCTGCACTGCCGTCATCGGTAGAGATTAGGAGCTTGCTGCTGACCGCTTCCATTTCCTCAGTCAGAATAATCAGGTCTTTGTTACGGGCTCCGATAATTGAAACCACCTCGTTGCCGGCTTCCTTCAAAGCCCGGGCAATCGGGTACATGGGGGCCGCTCCCAGTCCTCCGGCAACGCACGCTACGCGGCCATAATTTTCAATTTCGGTAGGCAATCCTAACGGACCAACAAAGTCCTGGAAGGAATCCCCTTCCTGCAGTCGGTTAATAATCGTGGAAGAGTAGCCGACCTCCTGCACAACGATGGTAATGGTACCTTTTTCCCTGTTAAAGTCCATGACAGTCAGCGGGATACGTTCTGCTTTTTCGTTGGCCCGGACGATGACAAACTGTCCGGCAAGGGCTTTAGCCGCGACGGCCGGCGCCTCAACTTCAAGCAAAACAATCCCCTTTGTCAAGTCTCTCCTCTTGACTATTGGGTACATCTTTATGCATTTCCCCCCTGTATGGATTATTTAGACACAACTTTTATTTTATTCGATGTCTGAATTTTTTTTCCTGCTCTAAACAGCTTAATTTGTATTCAGGAGTCAGGAGTCAGAATTCAGAATACTCATTCTGACTCCTGACTCCTGAATACCGGTAAACCAAATTATCCCCCGGCATCCGCCCGGACCGAACCGGCCTGGATTATCTGCCTGGCTGTCAATGCAACTCCTACCGCATTATCCGAGCTGAGGCTGGGGTCTGCAAAGCAGGCTTTAACTCCATCCCTGTCAAGCCGCTGCCGCACTTCACTGCGAATAAACTGGTTGGCGGCCACTCCCCCCACAACCAAAACCTCTTTCACTCTGTGTTCAGCCAAGCCATGGCGCATTAGTTTGAGCAAACTCTTGGCAATGCACACTTCCACTGCCCTGGCGACTTGTTCCGGCGGTGTTCCCCGCTCAATCAGCCGCTGGGCCTGGGACTCAGGGCCCGAAAAACTCAGTTCATAGCCTTGCACCGCAGCTGGAATGAGCCCCCGTCCCTGGGTGCCCTGACGCGCCAGCAGTTCCAATCCGGGCCCGGCGGGAAAAGGGATTCCCAGCCTTACTCCCACCCTGTCAATAAACTGTCCGGCGTGCAGGTCGGTAGTTCCGCCCAAAAGAGTGATGTCAAACATTGCTTGTCCGTTATTATCCTGTCCCGGCTCACGCTCAACCAAGAGCAATTCTGTGGTTCCGCCCGAAAGATGAACTGCCAGGAATTTGGCTTGGCCGGGGCCTCCCGCTGACCAGATTCCCGCAGTCAGATGGCCCTCCTGGTGTGAAGTTTCAACCAGTGGTACCCGCAGAACCTGGGCCATAATCCTGGCCTGACCGGCAGACACCGTGAAAACCGGCATATAAGAACCTGTGACAGGCCTGGGGCGTGTGCTGGCAGCTATGCCGCAGACGTTTCTCAAGTCCACCAGTCCAGAGATTTCCTCCAGTAAGC
>JAJYNB010000184.1 GCA_021786555.1 Bacillota bacterium
TCGCGAATTTCAGCCAGTTTCTGCCCGTCCGCGAAATCCGGCACCCCGTCATCATCCAGATTTACGATGAATTTCCTTGTGTTGTCCTGCCAATCGGGTTCACGGACAACATCCAGGAAGGACTTAACGCTCTCGGTCGTCATGGTAATATTTTTGTAGGTAAAGTATGTCAGTGAGGAGCAGTAGTGAGAGTCATAACCAACCAGCGGCCCAAAGCCGTATGAGCCTGTGTCGGCTATAACAATGCCTGAATCAGCTGGGGTAGTATCATAAATTATGTTGCTGTCTTCGTATAGTTTCAAACTATTCTTAGTCGCTTCAATTTTTATGTTAAGAGTTGTACTGGTGCTTACTGAATCTTTAGATGCCAGAAGGGAAATCCCGCCTCCATTATCCGCAAGGTCGCTTATTTTAGAACCTTGTTCTTGATGAAATGCGGAAACGTCAACGTTTGTAAGCTTATACAATTTTATTTGTTTTCCGGACCAATAGGTACCAGTGGAGTCAAGTTCAGCATTAGAATAGTCGTACATAACTAAGTACCCGGTAAGTCTGTCTATCCCGTCGCCATCGGTTGTAATACCAGTATTGAAGAGAAAACCCGCGCCTTCCAGAGTGTGTGTGTCAATTTGGCTTTCTTCAATTGTGAACTCTATAAGCTTTTTGCCGCTGTTGGAGTCGGGGTAAACCATAAAATCTTTAAACGCGGGAGAGCTGTAGCCCAGAAACAGTATATCCTTATCTTTTGGATAGATATGTTTGTACCGGTCGTAGCAGTATTTCAGGGAATCGTCGGTGGTGCTTGCATCTGTAAAGTATGTGCTATCATAGGGGATATCTTCTTTATAGTAATAATAGGGTAGGCTGTCCGGCCAACCGTCTGGTTTTGTGCCATCGGTTGGGAACGTAGGAGCATAATAGTGGTCGTATTTCTTCCAGTTAAAGTTGACAGCGGTTACTTTTACCCTGTCGCCTGATATGCCCCACTTACTCTGTAATTCCGCTTTGATGTCTGTTTCAAAGTTGCTTACATCGAGGTTGCTCGACCCCGCTGCCAGCACAACCTCGATATTTGGTTTATGCTGAACCTGAACACTGACTGTTTGAGCTGCATTAACCGCAAACGCGGGGACAAAAGCCATAACTAATGACAGCAATAAGGTGAGAAAGGTTATGCTTTTTTTAACCAGACCCTTCAAATAAATCCACCTCTCATTCTTTTGGATTTTGTTTGGTCCTCAGGAGTAAACCCGTTTAATGTTGAGACTGGTCTATGTAATTTAGCATGTTGCCTTCGACTTTGCTGACGATCTGTGTCAACAGAATTATTTTTCTGGTTTTATCCCTCCTTGTTTACGCTTGTTTGTACCAGATAATTATACTTAACCATCGAGGCAAAAAAGCGTCGATTTCTGGCATGTATTGGACTTCTTTTCCCCCATAAAATTCCATTATCCGCTCTCTGACTGGCTGGGGGACATCCTGCCGCTCCGACTATCACAGCTTCGAAGCAATAAAAAAACCCCCCGGCAATTATCCAGGGGGTTTCTGTCTTAAAATCTAAGATGCAGCATTTGCAATTTCGCTGGTTTGAAGCTGGGTTCCGGTATAGTCATCCATCTGAAACCTGACAAAAAATTTAGTTCCCTTTGGACTGCTTTCAACCTTGATACCGGCCTTGTGTCTCGCCGCAATGCTATAACTTACCGCAAGACCCAACCCGGTGCCATTTTCTTTCGTGGTAAGAAACGGTGTACCCAACTTTTTGAGCATGTCCGAAGGAATGCCCTTTCCCTCATCCTCTACAGCCAGAACCAGTTTGTTCTTCTCAATCCAGGTCCTAATGGTGAGCTTGCCCCCAGGGGACATTGCTTCCAGTCCGTTCCGGCTGAGGTTGAGAAGCAATTGGCGGACTTCTTTCTCATCCAGATACAGGTCTCCAACCTCGCCTAAGAAAAATTCAACCTCTTTGTCCATATTCACGGCATCAGCCACCAATAACGGCGCCAAAGCCTCAATTGTCTTATTCAAATTGAGTCTCTTCAATTCTATCGGTTTGTTTCTGGCCAGCAAAAGGTATTCGGTTATAATTGAATTGGCTCTGTCGAGCTCACTAATCATTAAGTCGTAAAAGTCTCTTTGTCCCAAGGCATCTTCTTTTCCTGCCAGCATTTGCAGAAAACCACGCACCGTGGTCATGGGGTTTCGTATTTCATGGGCAATGCCCGCCGCCATTTCTCCTATGAGGTTCAATTTTTCCAGACGGGCCATATCCTCTATCATCCGCCCGCGCTCGCTGACCATGGCGCTTAGGATAAGCGCACCCATCAGGATGAAGCTGATGAAAGCCTGAATGGATAAGATCAATTCGTTGTTTAAGCTACTGGTTGACATATCGAACTTTGTGATGGTGTCCCACACACCTATGATTCCCACCATGAGGGTGGCCGTGGCAGTTTCTCGTTGACCAAAACGGAAAATGAGCCATACATAAAAGGGCAGGAGCAAATATTTGTAGGTGAGGGAGTTGAGCACTGTACCGGTCAGCAACCCGCTAAAGATTAAATGGCTTGAGATTGCCAGCATGAGCAGCAGCAGCGCATACTCGGCAATCTTAAGGGCCCGCCACGTGCTTGGTGACTGTTTTTGCCACGTAAGCATAAAGGGAGTAATCACTAAAACTCCGGTAGCCTCACTTAACCACCAGGCGAACCAGTAAAACAGGAAATCAGCCGGCCGGATTACCCCGCTCAGAAGCAAACTGCCCACACCCGTGGAAGCGGACACCAGGGGGCTGACCAGTCCAGCCAGCACAGAAAACTTAAACACATCATAGGAGCGGTTGAAATAGCTGGGCAGCCCAACAAACCGGTGGAGAAGGTAGGCTCCCAGCAGCGCCTCCAAGGTATTGCCTGTCCCTTGTGCAACACTCGCCCAAAGTGGAACTCCCGGCGCGAGGTTGATTAAAGTTGCCCCCAGCCATATCCCGGGCCAGACACGATTGCCATATATCAGGAGAACGCCTAATGCCAGACCGGAAGCCGGCCAGATTGAGGACACCAGCCCATTTATTATCGCCAGGGATATTCCTAATTTCCCCAGCAGGAAGTAAGCGAGTGCGATGATTCCTATCTTCGTTAAGTAAAATAGAGATTTCTTACTCATCCAGTCGCCCTCCACATGATACAATAGGATGCGTTTAGAACTACGCATCCTATGTGTACACGACTACTTTTAACGAAGTGAAAACCGATTTTTGGTATTCATCCTATTCTTCATTAATGTCACAAAATCCTTTCTTTGGAAAGGATATACAACAATTTTTTTGTTAAACAGGTAGATTGCCGGTGCAGCAATAGGATATAAAAGAGCGATTCCCCCGTTTATTTGGGGGAATCGCTCAAATTTCGCCCGACTCGGCCAGGTTGCTCAGCCATAGTTCACT
>JAJYNB010000015.1 GCA_021786555.1 Bacillota bacterium
AAGTCAGGCCCAATGTGCTTATCTTAATAGTAAAGTGTGTTATAATATATGTCAATCTGCAAACTGTTTGCAGACTGTTTCTTGAAGGCAGGGTGAAACGAAATGGAAATAGTTCCAGGTCTACATAAGGTTGATGGGGTCAAGGGAGCCAACGCTTACTTGATTCTGGCAACTGAGCCTATTCTGGTTGATACGGGATTACCCGGGCAGGAAAAGGTTTTGCTCCGCTATCTAAGCCAACTCGGTTACCGGACGGGGGACCTCAAATATATACTGCTTACTCACTACGATTTGGATCACGTGGGCAGTGTTGCGGCAGTGCAGAAGGAGACCGGGGCCAGGATATGCGCCCATGAAGCTGAAATCGCCTTTATTGCAGGGCGTCAGCCAAGGCTGGGAGTCAAGAAATACCTGCCAAAGGTCACTGCCGCATTCTACGGCAGGCTGCAGTCCGTTGAAGTGGATGTGGCACTGCGGGACGGTGATGTGTTGGGGAACGCCAGGATTATGCACACTCCTGGTCATACCCCGGGACATGTCTGCGCCGGCATCGGCAGCGCCTGGATCATCGGCGACCTGTTGATGGGCGGTGTCAAGGAGGCGCCGGGCTTTTTCATCTGGAACAGGCAGCTGGCCCGGGAATCAGTACAAAAACTGGCAGCCCTGAGCCCTGAAGCGCTTCTGCCGGGCCATGGTGAGCCGGATTTGGCGCCGGGTGAGAGGTTAAGCAGTTTGCTGGCCAAGTGGCAACGGGCATGAGGGTTATGGGCTGCGCCCCGGTTGAAGTTATTAGCCGGTCTTCCGATTAACTGGGGGTAATGCTTTATACCAGGCAAGCGGCACAGAAACGAGCATCCCTTGAGGGATGCTCGTTTCTGTTTACAGGGCACATTAACCCTATAGGAGCAGCGCCTTTCAGCAAAAATCGCGAGCAGGAAAACTCCACTATCCACTCAGCATTGAATTAGTGGATACTCTTGGAGTTACAGCCGCACCGGCGGGAATCGGAGTGCGGATAATCAGGTTTTACCTGCTGCAAGGTGTCTCATTTCATTACTGCAGGTCCACAGCTATTCTCCGCCTGCCTGGGCTTCTACTGCTGCCCTAAGTCAGGAGTCAGCTTGACGGCTGTCAACAGTGGAGGACTACCGGGTTAGCTTGGTTGCGGCAGCAGAACTTTATGGCCAGCCACATATCAAAAATTTACCGGTAAATACTATAATAGGATGATGCAAAAGGAAAAGGATGATACGCTTTTGGTGAGGACAGTCCTAATCATGCTGCTCCCGGTCATAGTGAGCATTTATACAATAAGTTTCGGCCGTTACAATTGGCGCCAGGGCAATAAGCTGGGGGCAGTGGGCGTTTACGGGCTGGCCCTTGGCTCGGTGGCAGTCCCTCTTATGGTCATAATTCTGAAACAGTAGTAACAGGAGGTAAGGAAAATGATTGTGCCAATGATGTTTACATGGTGGGTCTCCGCGGCTGTGGTGTGGGTTGTTACCGGTATTCTGGTTCCAGGCAGCAAGATTCGCGGCTTATTCAATGCGGGCCTGGTGGGCGGTTTTCTCCTGACCTTTGTGCTGAATATGCTGGGAGTGCCCGTCTTCCATTTCTGGCGGTTTGGCCCGGATATTTCTCCCTTTTTGGGCGTTCCCCTGGCCATACCGGTAGCTTGGACAGCAGAGATCATCCTATACCTGAACTACCTGCCGCAACACAAGTTGTCGGTGGTGCTTTACACAACAGCCTTTGCAGTGATATCTACTATCCTCACCTACTTTTTCGTGCAGTTCGGCATGCAAGCCTTCATCAACTGGAATCTGTTTGCAACCTTTGTGTTGGGTTTGATTAGCCACGGCCTGGCCCTGGGATATTACTACATCACCTACCCCCAATCCCGTGAGATATTCAGGTAGGTCTATGGCATACGAACAGCTGCGTCAGGAATTGGTAAACTCGCTGGTAGCCAGGGAATTCCTGCAAAGTCCCGCCATAATTAAGGCCATGAGCGAAGTTCCCCGGCACCTTTTCGTCACGACCAGTCCCCAGACGGCTTATGCAGATGAGGCTGTAAGCATCAAGCAGGAGAACAACAGGGTAATCAGCACTATCTCCCAACCATCCATTGTGGCTTACATGCTGGAACACCTGACATTGAGCGAGGGGTGCAAAGTTATGGAGATTGGCACCGGTTTGGGGTATAATGCCGCGCTGCTCAGCCGCCTGGTGGGGACTAAAGGTCGGGTGTTTAGCATTGAGTATGACAGAGAACTTGCCGCCCGGGCTAGCCAGAACTTGAAATTGTATGAGAATGTGAGTGTAATCAACGACGACGGCCGCCGGGGTTGGCTGGCGCAGGCTCCGTATGACAGGATAATCGCCACAGTTACAGCCTCTGATATTTATCCCGCCTGGATGGAACAGCTGGCGCCGGGGGGGCTCATCTTGATGCCATTGGAATATTTTCCGGGCTTTACCAGACTGCTGAAGCTTAAGCGAACCAAGGCAGGCCTCTCAGGAAAGTTCGGATTGGCTGTCAATTTTGTCAGCATGGCCGGGGAAGCAGATAGGGAAAGCCCAGAGGTAGATACAATTTCTGCTTTCCTCTTGAAGGAGCACATGAGCTACAGGGATGCGGAGTCATTCCTGTTTTTCTCTTTGTGTTGCCGGCAATCTCTGGAAACAGCGCTGGATAGCTGGCGGCGACTGGGCCGGCCTGGGCCGGAAGACTTCCTGGTTCGAGCAGAACCGCACAGGCTGCGGCTTGTTCTGGCTGATACGGAACTAGGTTTGTCCTTGAAGCATACAATAAAATAAGCAAATTTATTTGGATTCGAGAATTTTCGTAATAAAACCGTACCTGTCAAGACTTTTCAGTGTTTTTCAACTGGATATTTCATGCTATAATGGAAATGCTACAATTTTTAGACAAGCTTGCAGCTATTTAGACTGGAAGCAGGGGAAGGGGGCTAGAATGTTCAGAAAGTCAGATAATCAGCGAAGTTTCATGCAGTGGCTGAAAGAAACAGGCGATGTTTGGCGGGAAAAGGTGAATGTGTTTAATAGTAGGCTGCGAGGCTGGCCAGGTTGGGCCAGACTGCGGCAAAACCAGTTCCTCAAGGGTCAGAGTATTACGGACTATATAAAGGGGATTAACTGGAAATCCCGCAAGGTTATTGTTGCATGTGTAGTTGTAGCCGCAGCCGTGGTCAGCCTGGGAGTATACCTGGACAGTACGGCAGGTGGTTACGCCATTGCGGTAAACGGCCAACGTGTTGCCGTACTCAAATCCAAAGCAGAAGCGGAAAATGTGTTGAGAACCGTGTTGGCTGAAAAGGGAAAGCCTGCCGGGCAAATAGCTTTTACCAAAGACCAGGTAAGTTTTGACCCGGTCAGAGTAAAGGAATATGAGCTAAATACCGAGGGTGCAGC
>JAJYNB010000306.1 GCA_021786555.1 Bacillota bacterium
AACCACGGATTGAACATAGCTTAAAGCCTGCAAAGCATCCCCTCCAATATTTCCCTTGTCTCAAGTATAGCAAACCCTTCCAAGGAGTACAAGCAAGCCAGACGAGACATACTTTCGCGCCTGGCATAAGCCCCCTTTTGTTTAGCAATACTAATCCAAGCAAACAAAGGGGGATTTTCTATGCACTTCAACAAAGATACGAAGATAAAGGATGTTATCGAGGAGAATCCCAAAACGGCCGATATTCTCCAGGAAATAGGCATGCAGTGTCTCGGCTGCCCGTCATCCGCCAACGAGTCCGTGGAAGGCGCGGCCCGCATGCACAATTACGATTTGCAGGGGTTACTGGACAGGCTGAACCAGACAGAATTCGGCCAGATGTCCACCGCAACCGCAGCAGGAGCCCAGCCGAGAGGTGCCGTGCTGCAGCGGGACAAAACTACCTTTGCCATTGCTCCCCATATTCCCGGCGGCATCACAGATCCCGCCACTCTGCGCAAGCTGGCTGATGTCTCAGAGAAGTACGGCGCCGCCTGTGTCAAGGTTACCTCTTCCCAACGGCTGGCCATCGTAGGGTTAAAGAAAGAGGATGTGGAAAAAGCCTGGCAGGATCTGGGCATGGACCCGGGCCATGCCGCGGGCCTTTGTGTCCGCAGTGTAAAATTCTGTCCGGGCACCACTTTCTGCAAAAGAGGGCAGCAGGATTCGGTGGCTTTGGGCTATGAAATTGATAAACGCTACCACGGTATGGAACTTCCCTCAAAGTTCAAAATCGGCATCAGCGGCTGCCCTAACAAATGTACCGATTCAGCCACCATCGACCTGGGCATTATGGGCACCTCCAAAGGATTTCATATCTACGTTGGCGGCAACGGCGGGGTAAAGCCCCGGCTTGGGGACCTGCTGGTGGAGCATGTCCACCCCTGTGAAGTGTTGGGCATAGTGGACAGGATAATAGAATTTTACAGGCAGAACGCCAAAGGACAGGAGCGTATAGGCAGAATGCTCGACCGCCTCGGCCTGGATTCCCTGAAAGAGTACGCCCTGAAAGACAGGCCCCTGGCCGACTGCAAGGACTAGCACTGTGTCAGGGGGACCACCGTGTCAGAGGGACAGGTCCCTTGACACAAAAACGAGTCGGCAAAAGCCAAAATGAGTCAGTTGAGAACCGTCCCCCAACTGACTCACTCTGCACTGTCTACGGCAGAGGTCGCGTGTTCAATCAGAAAATACTCGCCGTATGTCAGGGGGACAGGTCCCTTGACATCGAAATTTTTCCCGCCATTTCACAGAGTGTCAAGGGAACCGTCCCCCTGACATATCCCCGGTTGACTCCAGATGATAAAAACAAGTCAGTTGGGAACCGTCCCCAACTGACTTGTTTTCAGGAGTGGCTTGGTGGTGGGATGAGTTGACGGCCTTTGCCGTAGGGGAGGGGCACCCAACCCCTGTAAGCATGACACTGTTGGCAGTATAAATCAGGTGCCTGCATGGTAGGAAGGGGATAGTCCCACTCGTGGCATACCAGGCAGTCATCTTCCCTGTCTACGGCAAAGGTCGCGTGTTCAATCAGAAAATACTCGCCGTGGCTTGCGGGCCGCAGCCGGTGGCAGGCTGCGCAGTACTCGTTGTCCTTGGCATAGAGCGCAGGAGAGGCCAGGACCTGCTGCAGTGTATGGCGCTTGGCGGGGTTGAGCAGCAGGGTGAATTTGTGGCAGTTGTTGCAGGCTTCCAGGTCTTTGGCTACCTCCCGCCCATGGGTCAAGGTCCAGTCGGGCTGCAGGTGGGCCAGGGTTACAGGCGGCTTACGGTGACACCGGCGGCAACCCATGGGCCCTCCGTTTTTGTAATGACAGTTGAAGCACAGGCCCATGCTGATGTCAGCAGTTTGAACGTTTTCCTGGTCAAGAGCGTTCAGGTGACCTACGCCTGCATGACAGCTGTTGCAGGCGATGTTTTTTGAGATATGGAGACGGTGGGGAATGATTAAATCGCCCGGAGGGGTGACAATTCTATTCAGATTATGACACTCGGTACAGGAAACAGATTTTACGGACAGGGTTAGCGGGGTTTGCGTTAAGTGGCTGACCAGCATGGCGCTATTAGCGATAGGGTTAAGCTTGTGGCAGCTAACACACAAGTATTGGCTGTGCGTAGATTTTTGCCAGGACTCTGCCGCAGACTGCATTTCATGGCAGCTGATACAAAAACGCGGCCTGGATGTAAGCTCAACACTAACAACCAAAAGGATAACCAGGCAGAGGAAACTGGCCATTATAACCTTTAATAACCGCCGGTTATGCATGCCGCTCCCCCTATCCGTTCCATGCTTTTCCCTAGATTATATGAATTTTCCTGATTGTCCCTTGCCTAAAAGCCAAAAGTGGACAAACACAAGCGAGACCCATCCCGAAGCGACTTATTTCGCTAGGATGCACGAACCGTCCCCGTGTCCCAGTTTGCAAAAAACGAGTCGGCAAAAGCCAAAATGAGTCAGTTGAGAACCGTCCCCCAACTGACTCATGAGTCAACCAAGGACCGTCCCCGGTTGACTCCAGATGATGAAAATGAGTCAGTTGAGAACCGTCCCCAACTGACTCATTTTCAAAAACGGGCCTCGTCTTGTGACGAAGCCCGTTATTACGCTTGTTTCAACGAATGTAATAACCCTGAGCAGGGCGTTGTTGAGGACACAGACCGTACCCGTATCCTGGTTACGCCTCGTCAGCGTATTTATCCTTTAACGCATTTACCACAGAAGCGTCGGCCAAGGTGGTAGTATCGCCCAAAGCTCTGCCTTCGGCAATATCCCTTAACAGTCTTCGCATAATCTTGCCGCTGCGGGTTTTGGGCAATTCTGCGGTAAAGAAAATATCATCAGGACGGGCGATGGCGCCAATTTTCATCGCCACGTGGGCTTTGAGTTCATCAATTAAACCATCCCGAACTTCTATACCCTCTTTCAGAGTCACAAAGGCTGAAACTGCCTGGCCCTTGACCTCGTGGTTCTTGCCGATGCACGCCGCCTCAGCCACATAGGGGTGGTCTACCAGGGCGCTTTCAACTTCCATGGTTCCAATGCGGTGCCCGGAAACGTTGATGACGTCATCCACCCTGCCCAGCACCCAGAAATAGCCGTCTTCGTCCCATTTTGCCCCATCACCTGTGAAATAGATGCCCGGCCACCTGCTCCAGTAAGTACTGACATAGCGGTCAGGATCACCGTAAACAGTCCTCAGCATGGCTGGCCAGGGCTCGCTGATTACCAGGTACCCCCCGCTGCCTTTGGGCACGGGCCGCCCGTCTTGGTCCACAACCTCCACTTTTATTCCGGGGAAAGGTACGGTGGCGGAACCTGGCTTAAGGGCTGTAATTCCAGGCAGGGGAGTCATCATCACCATACCTGTTTCGGTCTGCCACCAGGTGT
>JAJYNB010000227.1 GCA_021786555.1 Bacillota bacterium
TCCGATCTCTTCCCTGACATTGCCGTCTTTCAGCCTGATTACCAGCCCGGGGAAAAACTCCAGGAGTTCCCTCAGGCCTTCTTCCAGCCGGGCCTTACGCGCAGCAAGCAGCTCGTCCCGGGCAAAATACCCGATCACGGCCGCTGTGTCCGACTCTCCAGGCAGGGCAAAGTCATGGTCATCCCAAGCGCCTGACTGGATATACTGGCGCAATAGATTCACATCCTCAATCACCACACCGCTGCACCCGGCTCCATAAAAAAGTTCGGCGACAGCTTCCACCGCCATAGTTGAAACTGTCACCGTTAGTTCCAGCCAATCCACAGACTTTACTCCTTCACTCCATTAAAGGCCTAGACCTCAAATAACCAGATTCCATGCAGCGCTCGCAGGAACATCGCTCTGCTCCGTCGGCCCCAATGTTTCCACCGAACAACCCCGAGCTGCCATCGGCAGCATCAGAAAATGAAAAACTTCGACCCCAATAGACCCAAGAAGCCTTGTTTTTCTAAGCAACCAAGAGCAAACCTTCCCTGATATGATATTTTTCGCTAGGACGCCAGAACCGTCCCCCGTGTCCTACAAACCCGCCCCCCGGCGTATTCGGACCTCGGACCCCCGACTTCTGACCTCAACTTCTGAATTCTGACTTCTGACTCCTGAATTCCGGCCCCAAATTACTGCCTTTTAGCTCTATCCCATGGCGTCGCGCAGTTTATCGAAGAAGGACTTCTTGCCCATGTGCTGTTCCGGAGTAGTACTGGCGTCAAATTCGCGCAGCAATTCTTTTTGCCGTTCCGTCAGCTTGGTAGGCGTAACCACCAGGACCTTGACATGTTGGTCTCCCCGGCCCGAGCCCCGGCGGTAAGGAATTCCATGCCCTCTCAGGCGGAACATGGTCCCGGTTTGCGTTCCTTCGGGTATTTTCATCTTAACTGAACCATCAAGGGTAGGTACTTCCACTTCCCCGCCCAGAGAAGCCTGGATGAAACTGACGGGGACCTCGCAAAACACTTCGTTTCCGTCCCGCTCAAAGAACTTGTGGGGTTTTACGCCGATTACCACATAGAGGTCTCCAGCAGGCCCTCCCTTTTCCCCCGCTTCCCCGTCTCCGTTCAAGCGCAGGTGCAGCCCGTCTTCCGTACCGGCGGGTATCTTGATTTCCAGCGTCCGGACCTGCCTCACCTTGCCCTGTCCGCCGCATTTGCGGCAGGGAGTGGCGATAATCTTACCTTCGCCGTGGCAGGCGTTACAGGGACGGGAGGTCTGGATTCGGCCAAAGGGTGTGGCCTGGATTGTCTTGACCTGACCGGTACCGTGACATTGGGGACAGACTGCGGACTGGGTGCCGGGAGCAGCTCCCGAACCGTGGCATTCATCACAGGTCTCCTGGCGCGGTACCTTGATTTCCTTCGTGGCGCCAAAAGCCGCTTCTTCAAAGCTGATGCTCAAATCATAGCGCAGGTCAGCCCCGCGCCTCGGGCCCTGGCGCCGGGAACCCCCGCCGCCAAATATGTCAAATATATCGCCGAAGATGTCGCCGAAGGAGCCGAAGTCGCCGCCGCCAAACCCCTGGTTGGGATCCATGCCTGCATGCCCGAACTGGTCATAGCGCTGGCGTTTGTCCGGGTCGCTTAAGACCTCATAGGCCTCGGTAGCTTCTTTGAACTTTGCTTCCGCTTCTTTATCCCCGGGCCTCACATCAGGGTGATATTGGCGGGCCAGCTTGCGGTAGGCCTTTTTTATTTCATCGGCGCCAACGGTCTTGTCAACACCCAAGACCTCATAGTAATCTCTTTTCATCGCTTAGCCCCCAAGTCGAGGTCCGAAGTACGAAGTCCGAAGTCCGACAATCACTCGCGCCGGATTTCTAAGAACTTCGCACCTCATTTTCCCCACATCACTGCTTTTTTTCGCATCTTAACCCAGAGCTTGGAATTCAATGGCACGGCACAGAATACAGCCCTAACTTCGGCCCTTTACCCAGAGCCCTGCAGCCAAACTCAGACTTCGGATATCGAACCTCGGACACCGATCATCTTTTACCCCACGCCCTGCCCCAAATCGGACATCGGACATCGGACTTCTTATTTCTGGTCGTCTTTCACTTCAGTATATTCGGCATCAACCACATTGTCCTTGGGGTTGTCGCCGGCAGGTTCCCCTTGGGGATTGGCGCCAGGATTCTGGCCGGCAGACTGTTGGTACATCTGCTGGATGAAGGGGTGGAGGACCTTGGTCACTTCTTCAGACTTGGAGTTAATTTTTTCTATGTCTTCCGTGTTGGCGGCATCTTTCAGTTCTTGCAGGGCTTGTTTAATTTTATCCACATCCGCAGCAGAAGCTTTGCCTTCAAAATCCTTCAAAGCCTTTTCGGTTTGGTAGACAAGTGAATCCGCCTGGTTCTTGGCTTCAACCAATTCCTTGCGTTTGCGGTCTTCCTCGGCATGGAGCTCTGCATCCTTGGCCATCTTATCGATCTCGTCCTTGGACAGGCCTGTAGAGGCAGTAATGGTAATCTTCTGCTCGTTGCCGGTACCCATATCCTTGGCCGACACGTGCACTATGCCATTGGCGTCAATATCGAATTTGACCTCGATTTGCGGGATACCCCTGGGGGCAGGCGGAATCCCTCCCAGGTTGAAACGTCCCAGGGTCTTGTTGTATTGGGCCATCTCCCGTTCACCTTGCAGCACGTGGATTTCCACGCTGGGCTGGTTGTCGCTGGCTGTGGAAAAAGTCTGGGCCTTGGAGGTAGGAATGGTGGTATTGCGGTCAATAATCCGCGTAAACACCCCGCCCATGGTTTCAATCCCCAGGGAGAGTGGGGTGACATCCACCAGCACGATGTCTTTCACTTCCCCGGCCAAAACACCGGCCTGAATGGCAGCTCCCAGGGCCACAGCCTCGTCAGGATTAATCCCTTTATGCGGCTCCTTGCCAATCAGGTTCTTGATGGCCTCCTGTACCGCGGGAATGCGGGTGGAACCGCCTACCAGGATGACCTTGGCAATATCGTTCGGGCTAAGTTTGGAGTCGGACAGGGCCTGCCGGGAAGGACCCATGGTTGCTTCCACCAGGTCCCTCGTCAGTTCGTCAAATTTAGCACGGGTGAGAGTCATGTCCAGATGCTGTGGACCGTCCTCGCTCATGGTGATGAAGGGCAGGTTGATATTGCTGCTCATGACCCCGGACAGCTCGATCTTGGTCTTCTCGGCAGCTTCCTTCAGCCGCTGCATGGCAACCTTATCCTTGGAGAGGTCTATGCCTTGGGCTTTCTTGAATTCGCTCGCCATCCAGTCCATAATCCGCTGGTCGAAGTCATCCCCGCCCAGGTGGTTATTGCCGCTGGTAGCCTTGACCTCGAAAACCCCGTCACCCAGTTCCAGCACGGAGACGTCAAAGGTACCCCCGCCCA
>JAJYNB010000165.1 GCA_021786555.1 Bacillota bacterium
TTCAAAAACAAGTATAGCGCGAAGCCGGTCCTGCCGGCACCGGAGACGTACGTTGAGGATGCCGGCAGGACCGGCGACAAAGCTAGACGCCGTTTTTCAACGGCTTCCGAGGAGGTGGGCCCGTGCTTCGGCGATCATATATAACGACCCCGTCACACACACCAAATCTCCCTGCCCAGCCAAAGAAACCGCCAGATTCACCGCCTGGGGAATCTCCTCCTCAAGGTACACTTCCGCAACATACTTTTTCGCTTCCACGGCCATCTCCTGCCAGTTGCCGGCCCTGGGGCTGTTGGGCTTGGTGACCACAACCTTGTCCGCCAGCGGAGCCAAAAGAGCCAAGACCTTGCCCCTCTCCTTATCCGCCAGCATGCCGATACAGAGAATCAGCTTGTTGTAACGAAAAACCCCCCGCAGGGCTTTGACCAGAGTCTCAGCGCCGTCCAGGTTATGAGCCCCGTCCAGGAGCACTCCAGGGCGCACCAGCTCTAAACGCCCCGGCCAGCTGGCAGACTTCAGACCTTGGGCAAAATCCTGAGCAGCAACTTCTACATCAAAGTCCTCCACCAGTGTTTCCACCACCGCCAATGCTGTGGCGGCATTTACTAGCTGGTGCTCGCCTGCCAAGCCGAGTTCCAGCTGCGGGAAATCGTACAACCCTCCCCTCAGGGCAAATTTCTGACTCTCAGGGCCAGATTCCAGGCTTGTCCAACCGTATTCCTGCCAGACCTTGATCAGCCTGGCTGACTTTTCACGGCAGGTATCCTCCAGTACAGCCATCACCTCCGGCCGGCTGGCAGCAGTGACCGCGACACCCCCGTCTTTGATAATCCCCGCCTTTACCCGGGCTATCTCTTCCAAGGTCTGGCCCAGGTAGTCCATATGGTCCATACCCACATTAGTGATCACACTTACCAAGGGGTTGACCACGTTCGTAGAATCAATGGCGCCGCCCAGACCCACCTCAATGATAGCGTAATCCACCTGTTCTTCCAGGAAATAGATGAAGGCCAGGGCAGTATTGACCTCAAACTCCGTCGGGTGTTCATGGCCCTCTGCCGCCATTTTGTCCAGCACCACTTTGAGACGCGTAAGCAAGTCCGCCACCCGCTCCTCCGGGATTTGCTCCCCGTTTACCACCATCCGTTCACGGTAAGAATGCAGGTGGGGGGAAGTGAATACCCCCACCCTGTACCCCGCCTCCTTCAGAACCGAACTCAGCATGGCGGATGTAGAGCCTTTGCCGTTTGTTCCCCCCACGTGAATGGTTTTCAACTTGTCCTGGGGATTGCCGGTCTCGGCCAGCAGGTGCCGGATCCTGTCCAAACCGAAATTAAAGCCAAACTTTGTCAGATTGACCAGGTAGTCCATACCCTCTTCGTAATTCACCGGAGGACCTCCTGCTTCCGCATACTGCTCAATCTCTCTTCCAGGGCCTGCCGCTTGGCTGCAAATCCCGCCAGTTTTTCTCTCTCCTTGGCGATGACTTCCGCCGGGGCCTTGGCCGCAAAGCCCCGGTTCCCCAGCTTGCCCTCACAGCGCTCCATCTCCTTGCGCAGGCTCTCCACTTCTTTCTCCAGGCGCTGAATCTCTTTGCCTAAATCAATCAAGCCTGCCAGGGGAAGATAAACCTCCACACTACCTACGATAGCCGTTCCAGCCTGCTCAGGTTTTTCAGGCAAATTCAGGCAGAGGGTCAGTTCCGCAACGCCGCCCAGATGGGTGACAAATTCCCGGCCCGACGTCAGCGCTGCCAGATTGGACTCCGAATTGGCCGCCAGGATAACGTCGGCTTTCTTACCCGGGGGCACATTCAGTTCCGCTCTGATGTTGCGAATTCCCTTGATAACTTCCATCAAAAGCTCCATGCCTTGCTCAGCCGGAGAATCATCCAGTTCTTCCAGCCCTTTGGGCCAGGGAGCCAACATAATGGTACCCGCCGCCCCGGGGAGGTGCTGGTAAATTTCTTCAGATACAAATGGCATAAAGGGGTGAAGCAGTTTCAGGGTGCCTTTGAGTACGGTGTGCAGCACCACTTGAGCTGTGTAACGGGCTTTGGGGGCATCTTTGGCATACAGCCGGATTTTTGCCAGCTCGATATACCAGTCGCAGAACTCACTCCAGACAAATTCATACAGCAGGCGCCCCGCCTCGCCCAGGTCATAATCCTCCATAGCCGAGCTCACGCCCGTAATCAGGGAATTATAGCGGGAAAGTATCCAGCGGTCAGCCGGATTCAAATCAAGTTCCGGATTTTCCAAAAGTCCCCGCAGGTACTCCTGCTCCGATGTATCCGCGTCCCCCAAAGGGGAATAATCCTCCAGGTTCATCAACACAAAGCGGGAGGCGTTCCAAATTTTGTTGCAGAAGTTCCGGGTAGCTTCCAACCTGTCAAACTGAAAGCGCAGGTCATTGCCCGGTGTGTTCCCCGTTACCAGCATAAAGCGCAGGGTATCTGCCCCATACTTGTCAATCACCTCAATGGGATCAACCCCGTTCCCCAGGGATTTGCTCATCTTCCTGCCCTGGGCGTCCAGAATGAGGCCGTGGATGAACACCTCCCGGAAGGGTGCTTCCTGCATGAATTCCAATCCGGTAAAAATCATCCGGGCTACCCAGAAAAAGATGATATCCCGTCCGGTGACCAAAACGGAAGTAGGATAGAAATGCTCCAGTTCATCGGTCTGCCGGGGCCAGCCCATGGTGGAAAAAGGCCACAGCCCGGAACTGAACCAGGTATCGAGCACATCGGGGTCCTGGGCCAGTTTGCTTTCCCCGCATTTGGGGCAGGCCTTGGGCTCATCCTTAGCGCAGATTTCCTCGCCGCACTCCTCACAGTACCACACCGGGATGCGGTGGCCCCACCACAGCTGGCGGGAAATGCACCAGTCCCGGATATTCTCCAGCCAGTTCAGGTAAACGCGCGCAAAGCGTTCAGGCACGAACCTGATGCTGCCATCCAGAACGGTCTGGATAGCCGGCTCCGCCAGTGGTTTCATCTTCACAAACCACTGCTTGCTCACCATGGGTTCTACCACTGTGCTGCAGCGGTAGCACTCACCCACATTGTGCACGTGCTCTATAATTTTCACCAGAGCCCCGGCTTCTTCCAGGTCCTGCACGATCTGTTTGCGGCAGGCGTAGCGGTCCATGCCCTGGTACTTGCCGGCGTTTTCATTCATCTTAGCTTCTTTGGTCAACACCGTCACCTGGGCCAGGTTGTGCCTGAGTCCCATCTCGAAGTCGTTAGGGTCATGGGATGGGGTCACTTTCACCGCCCCGGTACCAAACTCCATCTCCACCGCTGCGTCCGCGATAACCGGAATCTCCCGCCCCACCAAAGGCAGGATCAGGGTTTCCCCTATGATGTTTTTGTACCGCTCATCCAAGGGGTGTACGGCTACCGCCGTGTCCAGG
>JAJYNB010000331.1 GCA_021786555.1 Bacillota bacterium
TACGTTGTAGTGTTAGGATACATAGTATCATAAATGCAGAATCAAAACCCAGGGTTAAGAGTTAAGGACCTCATAACGCCTGGGCTTTGATTTATCATGTTTAGAGTCTTAAATCACTAAATTACGGCTTCTCCTGTTTCCCCAGTCCACTCGACATTTAACAGCACTCTTTTCTTTTCTCAGCTAAACTATTGGTGGATATGTTTCACGTACTACCTGCCAGGAAACCATATCATGATGGTTACCCCAAAGAGACAAATTACGGCGCCGATCCAATCGTACAGATCGGGTATTTTCCCGTCCACACCCCACCCCCATAGGAGAGATAGGACGATAAAGATACCACCGTAGGCTGCATAGATGCGTCCAAAATTGCTGGTGGGCTGGAGGGTGGGGATAATCCCGTAAAGAATCAGCACCATTCCACCCAATACACCCAAGGCCAGAGGTTTGTTCTCGCGTAGCCACAGCCAGACCAGATAACCCCCTCCAATCTCAGCCAGCCCTGCCAGCAGAAAAAAGAATATTGACTTTAAGACTGTCAGCTGTATTCACCCCGATTCTGCAGCCCGCGGGCCAGCGGGAATTAAAAGATTTCCGTAAAAGCATTCCGCGCTCCTTGCAAAAAACGGCGCTTCAAGTTTTAACCTGAAGCGCCGTTGCCTGTTTTTTTTACCCGGGTCGATTTTTGAATTTTTCTTTGGCTGTAAAATGATAAATTGCGTTTTAAGAGAATCCCTTAAAGCGCAATTGCTTATCTCACCCAAGGGTTTGTAGGATGTGCACATCCTTTTGCTCGGATTGTACCTCCGAACTGGCAAAAAAGTAACAAGGTTCTCGCATGAATTATGTATACTCAGTGATACAAGAAGCGGCAACGGCAGGCAAGCCGCAAAGCAATACAAAATGGCCGTAACTTCCAAATATGACAGGTTGGTTGACCAACACTTTGGACATGGACAGCTAAGGGATGAGAGGGATAAGTATACTTAATACATCGTGAAAGTGCATTGACCACGGTCATGGGCAAGGGTATAATTTGGCCATAGAAAGCGTTTGGGCAATGAAGCTCGTTGGAAAAATCCAGCGAGCTTTAATGTTTTCTAGGCAGTTTCGTTCTATGCTGCGTAATGCGCCATGCCGGGGGCGGCCTGGATTATCCTGGAAAAGAATTAACTTAGTGGGCAAAGGGGCTCTCAGAAGTTTTTCTGAGAGCCCCTTTTTGTTTAAGCAAAGGCACTTGAACGGCTGAACCGTTAGGGCGTCTTTGTTTTTAAGAATTTTGAAGGGAGGTGATTGCATGAAGGTTATTCGGGCGCTGTTGGTGATGGATGTTCTCCTGATCCTTTCCGGAATAGGGTGGATTTTGATTGGCCCTGAGGTTTCAGCCAAACTGGTTGCCTTTAACCGGCCTGTGTCTCCAACTGCAGTGGGGATACTCATTCTCTTGGTCAGCGCGTACCAATCCATGCGCCTGAGGCAGGTATATCTACGAGTCAGGGATGCAGCAAAACAATAGATGGAAGTAAAAGCCCGACAGAGACAATGTGCAGACCTGAATCAGTTCGAAGGAGAAAGAGAGGAGTCTTGACATTATGAATCGGAGATATTTAAAAATTACGCTATTGACCGCACTATTTGTTTTAATTTTTGCTTCGGTGGCTTTAGCCGGTGACCCAGCGGGAACAGCAACCGGGGGAATCGGGGATATTACAGCGGCAAGCGCCGGCCACCCAACTGCGGCGGAACTGGCCAACCAAATCGGCAAAAACAAAATCGGCATCAACTTTGTTTGGACCTTGATGACAGGCTTTCTGGTTTTCTTCATGCAGGCAGGATTTGCCCTGGTGGAAACCGGGTTTACCCGGGCCAAAAATGCGGCCCATACGATGGCTATGAACCTAATGGTTTTCCTGGTGGGAGCTATCGGCTATTATCTGGTGGGCTTTGGACTGGAGTTTGGCGGTGTCGGCGCTGTTGCCCCCCTTGGTGGAACCGCCCCGCTTACCAATGAATTCGCCATCAACGGTTGGGGACTTTTTGGACATACCGGGTTCTTCCTTACCACCGGCGGGGCCTATGATGTAGGAGTATTTACTCTGTTCCTGTTCCAGATGGTGTTTATGGATACGGCGGTAACTATCCCGACCGGGGCGATGGCAGAACGCATCAAGTTTTCTGCGGTTGTGATTGGCAGTTTCTTTATCGCCATGCTCCTTTATCCCGTATATGGCAACTGGGTCTGGGGCGGGGGTTGGCTCTCCCAATTGGGCAAGCTCGGTCTGGGACACGGAGTGGTCGACTTTGCCGGTTCCGGTGTTGTACACGCCGTCGGCGGCAGCGCAGCCTTGGCGGCGGCACTCATCTTAGGACCACGCCTTGGCAAATACACAAAAGATGGTAAAGTCAATGTCCTGCCCGGCCATGACATCCCCATCGCCATTCTCGGCACTATCATCTTATTCTTCGGCTGGTTTGGCTTTAACCCAGGAAGTACCTTGGCGGGAACAGATTTGCGGATATCTGTGGTGGCGGTAAATACCATGCTTGCCGGCGCTGTGGGCGGCTTTGTCTCGATGATGGTGATGTGGATACTCTACAAGAAACCAGACCCTTCCATGATGTGTAACGGCACCCTTGCCGGGCTGGTGGCAATCACTGCCCCATCCGCCTTTGTGTCGGTAAACGCGGCTGTCCTGATTGGCGCAGTTGCAGGGGTTTTGGTAGTAGCCAGCGTGCTGTTCATCGACCGTAAGTTGAAAATTGACGATCCGGTAGGAGCGGTCTCCGTCCATATGGTTAACGGAATCTGGGGGATTCTCGCCACGGGCTTGTTTGCTGATGGCACCTACGGCGATGGTCTAAACGGGGTTGCCGGCAATGTGACAGGTCTCTTCTACGGCAGCGCATCCCAGTTCATTGCCCAACTGATAGATGTTGGAGTTATCGTGGTTTGGGGCGTGGGACTTTCCTACCTGTTCTACAAAATACTCGATAAAACCTTGGGAATGCGTGTAAAAGCTAAGGACGAACTGGCCGGGCTGGATATTCCGGAAATGGGGATGTTGGCCTATCCTGACTTCGTGCTGCGGACTGCCGCCGAAGAAGACTGAGAAGAGGGAAATCCAAAAATACAGTTGGGAAGGGAGCAAAGAGAATGAAAAAGGTTGAAGCGGTTATCAGGCCGGGTAAACTGGACGAAATCAAAAGCGCCTTGTCTGACGCTGGATGTACTGGCATCACGGTCAGCAATGTACTGGGTTTCGGACTCCAAAAAGGATACACGCAGAGCTACCGCGGGCAAGAAGTGGTAAGCCAACTCCTGCCTAAAATAAAGATGGAAACGGTATGCCCGGACCATAAGGTTAAAGAAGTCATCGACATTATCACCAGGACCGCCCGTACGGGTGAAGTTGG
>JAJYNB010000046.1 GCA_021786555.1 Bacillota bacterium
CATGCTCAATACCTTTGTGGACGTAAAAATCACTTCGCCGACACTTAAGGTGGACAAGGAACTTACCCAGGCGAAGAAAAACGAAGTTATGGCGAACGTTCCTGTACCCAAATACAGCTATGCCGCCAACGAGAAAATCGTGGGTATCGGTGACAAGGTTGACGACCGGATTTATTATGTGCTGCAGGAATATGGCCTGATCCAGACCCTTTCCCCCTGGCGCGGCACCTCAGGTATTGCTTTAGTGGTATTGGTCTCCATGCTCTCAATAATCTTGTACCTGTACCATTTCAAACGGGAAGTCTTCAACCAGCCTTCCCGCGTAGTGCTGCTGGGGCTGATTATGACCCTTGTCCTCGCCTTGGGCAAAGGGACTATCGCTATTAACATTGGCGAAAATTACAACAGCCTTCTGGGCTTTCTTATTCCGCTGGCCTGGGGTTCTATGGCCATCGCGGTGCTGATCGATTCCCAGCTGGCCATCATGATCACCACTATCATGGGGCTGTTTCTTGGTGTCATGGTAGACCCTCAGTTTCGTTCCCAGCTGGGACTTCAGGTGGCGCTGGTCACCGGCTTTGGCGGCATTACCGGTGTGTACAGCATCTCTCACCTTAGCCAGCGCTCAGACCTGGCCAGGGCGGGCTTGTTTGTCGGGGCAGCCAATGTTATAGGCGTGCTGGCCGTGGGCATAATTTCCGGGCTTACTACCAAAGCACTGGCTGTAGGCGCGGTTCTGGGAGCTATAAACGGCATCATTGCTTCCGTATTTAACGTGGGGACTCTGCATTGGTTTGAGAGCGGGTTCAAGATCACGTCCGCCGTACGCCTGCTGGAACTCTCCAACCCCAACCGGCCTTTGCTGCGCCGGCTGTTGATGGAAGCTCCGGGCACTTACCACCACAGCATTCTGGTGGGTAATCTGGCTGAGGCCGCCGCTGAGTTGGCAGGGGCGGATGCGCTGTTGGTCAGGGTTGGAGCAATGTACCATGACATCGGAAAACTGAAGCGTCCTTACTTCTTTATCGAAAACCAGTTTACCCATGATAACCCCCACGACAAGATAGCTCCTACCTTAAGCACCCTGATTATTACTTCCCACATCAAGGACGGCATGGAACTGGCCCGGGAACAGAAACTCCCGGCGCAGATTCAGGATATTATCGAACAGCATCATGCTAACGGCCTGGTAACATTTTTTTACCATAGAGCAAAAGAAGGGGAAAAACCGGAAACGGTGAGTGAGGCCGAATTCCGTTATGATGCGCCGAAACCCCAGACCAAAGAAGCGGCTCTGGTTTGCCTGGCAGACAGCGTGGAGGCGGCGGTCAGGTCTTTGAAGGATCCCACGCCGGGCCAGATTCCTGGCCTGGTGCGCAAAATTATCAAGGATAAGCTGAATGACGGGCAGTTGGACGAGTGTAACCTGACCTTCAGGGACTTGAGCATCATTGCCGGGGCCTTTGACCGGGTCTTAAGCGGGATATTTCACGGCAGGGTCGAGTACCCGGATATGAAGGATTTGGAAGGGAGAAAAAATCGCGGTGCAAGTGGAAGTAAGTAACGAGCAAACAAAGGTCAAGCTGGAGTCCAGCTTGGTTGAATACCTGGAAAAGGCGGCCACCCTGGCCCTGGAGTTGGCCGGAGGGGCACCTGCTGCGGAGGCGGGAATAGTTTTGGTGGATGACGCCTACATCAGGGAACTGAACCGCACCTACAGGAAGGTGGACAGTTCCACCGATGTGCTTTCTTTTGCCCTGCAGGAGGATACTGGAGATGAGCCGGTGATTTTGGGACTGGAGGATGACGCCGTCTTGGGGGATGTCTTTGTCTCAGTGGAGACGGCAGAACGCCAGGCATCAGAATACGGGCATTCTTTGGAGAGGGAGGTAGTCTATCTGGCAGTGCATGGCTTGCTCCATCTGTTGGGGCATGACCACCTGGAGGAGATAGACCGCCACAGGATGCGGGAAAAGGAAGAAGAGGTTTTGACCAAACTCAATTTGGGGAGAGAAACAGAGTGAAGGGCCTTCTGGCCAGTTTCGGCTACGCCTGGCGCGGCCTGATCCAGGTCTGCAAAACTGAAAGAAACATGAAAATCCACTTGGCAGCCGGAGTAATTGTCCTGATCTTAAGTGGCTTTTTCAGGTTGAGTTGGCAGGAGTTCCTGTTTGTCGTATTGGCCATCGCGTTGGTGCTGATGGCGGAGGCCTTCAATACGGCAATTGAAACTGTTGTTGATTTGGTGTCTCCCGATTATCACCGGCTGGCGGGCAAGGCCAAAGATGCAGCCGCCGGGGCGGTGCTGGCAGCGGCTATTTTCTCGGTTGTGGTGGGGATTGTGGTCTTCGGCCGGCACATCCTGGGAGGCCGTTGAATTACCCCACAAAATCATGGGGTAGATTAACAAGCTAAGATTTTGTGGGGACCCCCGTGTATTCGCGGCGTCTAGCTTTGTCGCCAGCGCCGCCGGCATCCTCAACGTATGTTCAATACGCTTCCGGTGCCGGCGGCGCTGGCTTCGCGCTATACTTGTTTTTGTGAGTCACTTGGGGACGGTTCTTGATTGACTCACTTTTACCCGACTTGAGGGCGTCTGACCTTTTGGGTTAACCATAGGGATGAAAAACGCTGATTTTGGGTCTGCTGGGGCAGTCGGATTATCGTAGGAAATCCTGGGGTATTTCCCGTGGACTATATTTGGGAGGTTCTGTTTTATGTTGAGTGAGGAAAAGATCAAGGAATTGGTGGGGCTGGCGGCGGGGGCCAGGGAGCGGGCCTACGCGCCCTATTCCAAATATCCGGTGGGGGCTGCGGTGCTCTTTGCCAGCGGGAAGATATACACGGGCTGCAATATTGAAAACGCCAGTTACGGTTTGAGCAACTGCGCCGAGAGGACCGCTGTGTTTAAAGGGGTTTCAGAGGGTGAGCAAGAGATAGTGGCTGTGGCGGTTGCGGTTAAGGGAAAAACAGCCGGCTCTCCCTGTGGGGCTTGCCGGCAGGTAATCCGGGAATTCGGACCCAAGGCACTGCTAATTAGCGCTGCGGAAAACGGGGAATACTTTAGCAAGACTTTGGAAGAATTACTGCCTGATTCCTTCGGGCCGGAATATTTGCGGGGAGTTGAACATATTTGAGCAAAGAGTACCGCTCGGGTTTTGCAGCCATAATCGGCCGCCCCAATGCTGGTAAATCCACCCTGATGAACACCCTGGTGGGTCAGAAAATCGCTATTGTGTCCGACAAGCCCCAGACCACGCGCAACCGTATCCAGGGGGTTTTGAGTGAGGACAGGGGCCAGGTGGTTTTTTTGGACACCCCCGGGGTGCATAAGCCAAAAGACCGTCTGGGCGAGTACATGGTCCAGGTAGCAAAGAATACCC
>JAJYNB010000159.1 GCA_021786555.1 Bacillota bacterium
GGAGGCTGTGAGGGAGGGAGCCGGAGTCAATATCGCAGGTGCTTTCAGACAGGCGGGTGAAATTAGAGAGTCTTATAAGCAGCAAGCAAAAACCAGGGTTGAAGAACTGGTGGAAGTTGTGATAAGTATTCCCGATGAGCCGGGGTACTTGGGGACAATCACCAGGGCTTTGGGGGAAGCGAACATAAATATTGTCAACATTGAGATTATACGGGCAAGGGAAGGAGCTGCGGGCAGCGTGGTTTTAGGCTTTCAGGGTGAAGCGCCCGCCGTCAGGGCTCTGGATCTGATACGGGGCTTGGGTATCCAGGCCCACTGCGGGTGAGGTAGTGGAACATGGAATTAACAATTAATCCTGCCAAGTCCCTGCGCGGCCAAGTGGCAGTACCTGGGGACAAATCTGTTTCTCATCGGGCGGTGATGTTTGGCGCCCTGGCTGAAGGCATAACCGAAATTGAAGGTTTTTTGGCCGGGGAGGACTGCCTGAGCACGGTTTCCTGTCTAAGGAAGCTCGGGGTTACAATTGATGAAACAGCCGAAGGCAGTTTGAAGGTGCACGGCAAGGGCCTGCAGGGGTTGGCAGAGTCCGGAGAAGTACTTGACGTGGGAAATTCCGGCACCACAATGAGGCTGCTGCTCGGAATTTTGGCTGGACAGCCTTTTTTCAGTGTGCTTACCGGGGACCCTTCCATTCGCCGGCGTCCTATGGCAAGAGTCACGCTTCCCCTGGCCAAAATGGGCGCCCGGATCCTCGGCCGGCAGGACGGCAACCTGGCGCCGCTTGGTGTCCGTGGAGGAAATTTGCAGCCCATTGCGTATGAGAGCCCGGTTGCCAGCGCCCAGGTAAAAAGCGCTGTACTGCTGGCTGGGCTATACGCCAAGGGTGTGACGGAAGTGAACGAGCCTTATGTTTCACGCGACCATACGGAACGCATGCTGAGAGCTTTTGGGGCAAAAGTGGAGAGAGCAGGTGCCAGGGTTGCGGTGGAGGGGTTCCCGGTATTGCAGGCCCAAAACGTGAAAATTCCCGGCGACATTTCCTCTGCGGCCTTTTTCCTGGTCTCGGGGTCAATTGTCAGGGACGGAGAAATCCGTTTAACCAACGTAGGCCTTAACCCCACCCGGGATGGGATTTTGACTGTGCTGGGTGAGATGGGGGCAAGTATCAGGATAGAGAATCAAGCTGAAGTTTCCGGCGAACCGGTGGGAGACCTGATTGTTAGGCCTGCCGAGTTGAGAGGGGTCCGAATCGGAGGCAGTCTGATTCCCCGCCTGATCGACGAAATACCGGTCCTTGCTGTAGCCGCGGCTTATGCCCATGGGGTGACCGAGATCAGGGATGCGGCGGAACTGAAGGTTAAAGAAAGCAACCGTATAGCTGCCGCAGCCAGGGAATTGGTCAAGATGGGTGTCCGGGTAGAAGAACTGTCCGACGGTTTAAAAATCTGGGGCGGTAAACCTCTACAGGGGGCTGCAGCCGAATCCTCCGGTGATCACCGCATGGCCATGGCCATGGCTGTGGCTGCCCTTGGGGCAGAGGGGGTTTCCCGCATCAACGGGGCGGAGGCGGCTGCAGTTTCGTTCCCCGACTTTTTCGAGACATTACAGCGTCTTCGCACCTGATAACAACCTTAAAACTACGATATTTATAAAAGCTCGCTCACCCGAGCTTTTATTTTTACACCTATTACACGTCGGCTTTGGATTTCTATGGGCAAAAATACGGCACAAGTGTGAGTGTGGAACCTGCCATGGGTTACGGGGACGCGAATTCGGTGAACTATGTCCTGGCCTGCACCAAGTGCCATGATGCTAAAGGCAGCCTCAACACCTACAGCTTGGTAAGCCAAATCTCAGCGGACCAGTCGCTTACCCAGCAGGGGCTGCTGGCTTACTCCTGGACCTATTTGGCAGGGTCTACGCCAAAGGTGGGCGCGGACCTGCGCTTCTTCTGCGCAAGCTGCCACGGCAGCAGTTTTACCCTGGACGCCAATCATGCCAGTTTGCCCTATCCTACGGACTGCCTGTCCTGTCACACTCACGGCAACAATCTCTAGGTCAATTAAAGCTAATGAGCTGCCACTAACGTTGCAATTAGCGGTTGTTCGCTCTTCTCAACTTCTGAAAATTACAAAATTGGTTAAATTTCGCAAAAACATCTTCCAAAAACCTTCCAATATGGCAACAAATTCCTTATAATAGAGTTGGGGTTGGAGGTAAGCAAATGCTGCTGGAAAGAGGTATTTAAGCGGTTGTTGCTGTGAACGGCATTTGGTTGGATAATTCAGGCAAACTTTACGTCACAGACCGGGAAAATAATCGCGTACAGGTGTTTGAGTTTTAAGAAGTTGGACATCAGAAATCGGGTTGAGTTCCAACGATGGGGGTATATCATGAAAAGACTTACCATAACCTTATTGTTGGCTCTGGCTGGTGTATTAACAATAGTCATGCCTGCTTTCGCTGTGGCTCCGGTTAGCTCTATACAGGTTGTGATTGCTCCTGGAAGTGCTGCCGATACCTCCGATATTACGCTGAGTTGGCATCCGGTTACCCCCGTTACCACCAGTGACAGCATAAACTATCTGCTGTACAAAAGTAACGATGGGGGAAAAACCTACGGGTTACTGGCAAACCTTAATTCCGCCGCTGCTACCTATACTGACCTGGGGGTTGCCAATTACACCAATGTTAATTATAAGGTTACCGTACAGGAAACCGGCACTTCGCCAGGCACTGCTGATCAGGTCTCTACGGTATATCCTCCTGACACCAGCCCGCACGCCAACTACACTGATAACACCAATCTCTGCTCCCTTTGTCACAAGACCCATACCGGAGTAGGAGCCCATCTGCTTAATCAGTCCACGGTTCTGGCTGTGTGCCAGACCTGTCACTGGGGAACTGGTACAAACTCTAAATATGATGTCAAAGGCGGTGAAACCACCATTGGCGGTGGAGGCCGTGCTCCCTCCTCTTCCGGTCCAATGCAGCATACGGCGTACCCGGGTGATCAGTGGGGGGACAAGAGTACAACTTCCGCCCATTCTTTTGATGAAACCCCTGTAACCGCGCCCGGGGGGTATGGCTCCAGCCAGAATTTAACTTGCACCAGCTGTCATGATGCCCACTATACCGGCAATTACCGACTTATCCGAACCAGTATCTCCTATCCCAACGGTCCTAATACAACTACAACTGCTACCGTAAACTTTACAGCTTATGCGGCCGCCCCGGACAGTACCACCGGAGAGACGGCTAATTATGTGAGCGGTTCCGTCACCCTTTGCGCCGCCTGCCATTCTGACTTCAATGCTCCCAGCGGGTCCGGTCATACGCCGGCAAGTGGAACCTTTAAGACTGACGGTATGTATCGT
>JAJYNB010000097.1 GCA_021786555.1 Bacillota bacterium
GATCTTGGAGTGACAACTTCCATTCGCCATTTAGCCTCCTGGACAGTGGCAGAGTCTTCGCCAAAAGCGATCAGGTCCATATAGTAGTAGGCTTTAAAGATCATGGCTCGCATGGCTTCGAGAGTGGCTTTTTGGCTAAGGAGCATGCGGCGGATATCCTCGTGCTGGATAATTGGTACCCGTCCGCCTTTCGGGTTGCTGATCGGCCTGCCCTGAACGCGCTCTTTAGCGTACTGGACCGCATTGTTATAGGCTATAGCGGCTACCGCCAGAGCGCTGTGGCCCGTGTCAACCCTGGCAACGTTAATGATTTTGAAAATCTGGTCCATGCCCTCGCCGCAACCTCGTTCAGCGTGAGGATTGCCCAGCAGGATACCCCTGCTGCGCCCTTCCTCGCCAAAGCTCAGCACTGCGGTGGCCGAACCCTTAAGTCCCATCTTCTGTTCAATTCCTACCGTTGAGACATCGTTGGGTTCTCCCAGGCTGCCGTCCTCGTTAACCCAGAGCTTGGGCACGATGAACAAGGACAAGCCTTTAGTCCCGAAGGCCGCACCGTCAACCCGGGCCAGCACCAGGTGGATGATGTTTTCCGTCAGGTCGTGGTCCCCGCCGGTAATAAAACACTTGGTCCCTTTAAGCTTGTAAATTAAAGGGGCTTCCGTCGGGTAAGCCTTAGAAAGCATATCCCCCACATCAGAGCCGCCCTCGGGTTCGGTGATGCACATGGTGCCGCCCCAGATTCCGGCAAACATCTTCGGTGTAAACAACTTGATTTGTTCCGGGGACCCGAAGGCCTTAATTACTGAAGCAATCCCGCCGGCTAAACCTACATAGGGTGTAAAGGCCGGGTTGGCCGCAATCATATACTCGTGCACAGCTCCGCTCAGAATTGCGGGCAGCGCGCCTTCACCCTCCACATCCTTGCTACTGGAACCCCAACCTTGTGCCTGAATAAACTTGAAAGCATTGTGGAAGGACGGCGGAACGGTGACCCGGCCGTCTTGAAATACGGCCCCGATGCTATCACCGTCATCGTTGGTCGGAGCCACCACATCCTTGCACACCTTTAAGGCCTGGTCAAAGATCTGGTCTACATCATCGATACTTAGGTAATCTTTGAAACGCTTAAGACCAAGGATCTTTTCTCCGTTCAGCCATTCTTTAACGATAAATTTGTGGTCCCGGTTGCTGTATATAAAGTTACTGGCCAAACTTAAGCCTCCTTTAGCTCAATAGTTCACGGGCAACGACCATGTACTGAATCTGGTGATTGTGGCGATACCTTCTTTGATTTGCACGATTATCGTTTCGTAAGCCATTTGCACTACCTCCTTTAAACCACATCCTATTACAAGAATCATGCCAACCGACTGCCAAGCGAAAAAATGATTAATTTAATAAAAAATCCCCCGGGTTGACCATCAGAACCCCGGGGGAATTTGAACCATATGTGTGCAACTGATACAAAAGAACACATCCTAGTAGATATAACTGTATACAAGAAATACACATAAACTTGTGTTGTTAATTATCCGTCAGTTTTCTCTTGCTTTTCGATCCCGTACCTACGCAGTTTATCGTAAAAAGCCCGGCGTGAAATACCCAACGCTTTCATGGCACTGCTGCGGTTGTTGCAATTCGCCAAAGCCGCAAGGATCAGTTCTTTCTCTAGTTTCGCGATGGTGTCCTTTAAGTCATAGGGTTTATCTTTGCTGGTTTGGCATTTGTTACTCGTTGAGATCATGTTAGCAGGCAAATGCTGAATTTCAATTTGAGATCCGCTGCATACAATACTGGCATGCTCTAAGACATTTTGTAGTTCACGCACATTTCCCGGCCAGTCGTAATCCTGTAAAACCCTGGTCACCTGTGGAGAAAGAGTCAGCTCATTGCCAGCTTCCTTTGCGAATTGGTCAAGAAACTTTTTGGCCAGGCTCTTAAGGTCATCCTTACGTTCGCGTAACGGTAACAGGTAAAGCGGTACGATATTAAGCCTGTAGTATAAATCCCGCCGGAAAGTACCTTCCTCAATCATTTTTTCCAAATCGCAATTGGTAGCGGCGATAACCCGTATGTTTAGCTTGACGGTCTTGGTGCCGCCAACCCGCTCAAATTCCTTTTCTTGCAGCACCCGCAAAAGCTTAGCCTGCATGCTTACGCTCATGTCACCAATTTCGTCCAGAAAGATGGTGCCGCCATGGGCCAGTTCGAACTTGCCAAACTTACCGCCCTTTTTTGCTCCTGTAAAAGCCCCGTCCTCAAACCCGAACAATTCACTTTCGAGTAAAGCCTCCGGTATTGCGGCACAGTTGACCTTAATTAAAGGCTTATCTTTCCGCCGGCTGCAATTATGAATTGCTCTTGCCAGAACTTCTTTGCCTACGCCACTTTCACCCCGGATTAATACTGTACTATCCGTGCGGGCTACTTTAGCGGCTAACACCAGGGTTTCTCTTAACCGGCTGTTTTTTCCCACATATTCCTGAAATGAAAGAGGCAACGGTTCGTGCTGCTTCAACTGCTCCTGTAAATAGTCTGCAACTCCCTTGGTGAGCTGCAGTTCCCGGGTTAACTGCACAACTTCAGATATGTTATTGAAAATAGAAACACATCCGATAATCCTGTTCCCTTGGTAAAGGGGAAAGGTGCTGCCAACTATGTCAATGCCAACAGAATAGAGATAGCTCCTGCCGCTGTGGGTTGCTCCGGTGCGCAGAACTTCAATTGCAATGGCCTTGGGCTCAATGTGGTCAAGCCTTCGCCCCAAGACCTTTTGAACCGGCACGCCTAAAATCTTGGCATAGGACTCGTTGGCATAGACAATTGTCGTCTCTGAATCCAAAACTAACACTACGTCATGAATATTGTCGAGGATTTCAAACAAAAGTGTCCGATCCCATTGGGGAATCACACTGGTGGTTACGGCATTCGCCCCTACACTCATCCAAGCGTCCTCCAACAGCTGTACCTTTTGTAAACATTATAACAAAATACAGCGCACTAGCCGTACCTTAATCCTCGAAAGGTTGAAATCACCCAACAAGCGGAAGATTTTAGCGTTTGAGACTAATCACCGCCCAACCGGACAAGACCCTATGCTGCCCGTTATTTGTTGCCTGAAGGTAACATGTTAGGCTGTCGGCAGATTTTTCTTTCACACTTCCGGAACAAATTATGCGGTCGCCGGGACGCACTACGTTCTCAAAGCGTACTTCAAACTTCGTCAGAAATCCCCGGTTGCCGATCCAATTTGTGAGCATTACACCGACCTGGGCCATTGTAAGCATGCCGGGAGCAACTACCCCACCCAGACCGGCTTGCCCGGCATAACTTTCATCCAGGTGAATAGGATTAAAATCCCCTGAGGCCTCAGCATACTGGCGCAATTGTAGGTGACTGGGACACCACTCCCTGCCGGGAAGTTGATCGTCGATGTGATAATCAGCAAGTTGTTTCACTCTCCCCCTCCTTATCCGGGGCAATCAGAGTGGAAGTGCTTGTAAATACCAGTTCGCCAATGGGGTTACGCCCTTTTGTTTCTAGCACGACAAAAGTCATCTTGCCAAGTTTACCGGTCCGTTCGTATACATCCTTAATGCAACTGCTGTAGGTTATACTGGCCCTAACAGAAACCGGTTGATAGTAAGTAAATTTCTGTTCTCCATGAATCATTCCGGGGTACGGTAGTTCCACCCCGGAAATATTAGCGGCCAAGAAGGCGCCCATAAAAGTGGGAGGCACCTGGTTATTGAATGGCATGCCGGCAGCCTCGGCAAACCTGCGCACTGCATCGGCCTCAATGCGCAAAACCACTGGCTTACTCTCCCGGCCAATCAATTCTCTGCTAATCATCTCTTAACCACCTTTCTTGCGAAGTCTGAAACTCTGTCCGGCAGCGACAAACTGAAAAACCACAATGAACCTGTTCCAAAACGAACCAGTGTAAAAACATGACCGATTATTAGTTTTTGCCAGCCCAAATTAGGAAATCAAGAACCCCTACGGCCCTGACTTTCTTTCTGACTGCCCAGCACGATAGTATTAAGGTGCGCGCCGCCGTCTATGTCAATTTCAGTACCATTTATAAATGCTGCCCCGTCGGAACATAGAAAAGCGACGAGATGTGCAACCTCTTCTGGTTTACCGATCCGCCGGGACGGTGTAGCAAGGACAGCCTGGTCAATGATAGCCGGCGGCATCGCCAGTACGTTTTCCGTGCCGATCAGACCGGGTAAGATTGCGTTACACGTAATTCCTTTCCGGGCATATTCAAGCGTCACGTTCCGGGTCAGTCCCAGCAGCGCGGATTTAGTTGCAGCATAACCAACCTGGTAAAGCAACCCTCCCCGTGCTGCAGATGACGCCATATTAATGATTCGGCCCCAACCTTTTTCCGCCATTGGCTCGATAACTGCCCGAATCATGTTAAATGCCCCTGTTAAGTTCACCGCAATCTCACGCTCCCAAGCGCTGTCCTTCATTTTAGCAAGCGGGGCAATGTTGTTCACTATGCCGGCGTTATTCACGAGGCAGTCTATATGACCCAAGTTGCGGCGGATGCCTTCTACCCCATCTCTTACCTGTGCGGGATCGCTAACGTCGCCAATTGCCCAGGCAGCCTTCCTCCCGAGTTCCTGGACTACTTGCGCCGTATCTATCACCTGTTCACGCAGATCAAAGAGACCGATGTCGGCTCCTTGTTCAGCGAGAATCTTAGCACATGCCCTTCCGATCCCCTGGGCAGCACCAGATATTAGAACAACCCTACCCTTTAAGTCCATCGTTACACCCCTTAACTTCCATTAGTTAAGATATACATGCGTCTAAGTTCCCTTTTAAGTATTTTTCCCTGGGTATCCTTGGGAAGTTCTTCAACAAAAATTACTCGCTTTGGTACTTTATAGCCGGCCATAGAGTCCTTACACAACTGTAAAATATCCCCTTCACCAAGTTCCTCGCCCTTTTTCGGAACCACCACAGCCGTAACAATTTCAGACCAGAACTGGTCAGGTAGACCAATCACAGCTACTTCCGCAACTTTTGGGTGCTTATAAATTACGTCCTGTACTTCGTAGGACGAGACGTTTAAGCCGCCCGTTTTGACCACATCCTTTTTCCTGTCAAAGAAAAACAGATTGCCGTCTTCGTCAATCCTTACTAAGTCACCGGTGTGGACCCAACCGTTTTTAAAATTGTTTAGGGTCTTCTCTTCGTCTTTGTAGTACCCAAACATCGTCGAAGGTCCTCTGCATACAAGCTCGCCAAATCCGATTGCGACATCGTTCTCGTCTTCGTCGACAACCTTTGCCTCTAATGTCGTTACTGGTTTGCCAATCCAGGACGGATCCTGTCCAGGTATATCCTCGATTGTCCTAAACCATCCGACCGTTCCGAGTTGGCTGAGTTCCGATTGACCCCAGTAAGTTCCCCATTTCATGTGTGGAGCAGCCTTACTCCAAATTTCCAACATGGCCCTGGGCATGAGTCCTCCGTAAGTAATGCACTTCTGCAAAGAGCTTAGATCTGATTGCTCAAAGCCAGGTGCTTGAGCCAATTTCTGGTAAAAAGCCGGCGTCTGTACAACAGTGGTAACCTTCTCCTGCTGAATAATTCGTAAAGCCGCTGCGGGATCAATAGTTAACGGTAAAACGATTGTCTGACCAATAACGACTGCGGCAGTAAGGGTACCCAACCCTGTTACAGTATAAAACGGCATATAGTACAAAAAGATATCGTTTAGATTAAGACCAACATCAAGTACGAACGATAAAACTGTGGAGCTAAGATAATTGCGATGCTGAATCATTACACCCTTAGGGAAAGACTCGGTTCCGCTTGTATATATAAGCATCGCCAGGTCAGTGTCGTCTATTTCGATCTCCGGCTCAGCAGGAGGGTAATTTTCCGAGATAAGCTGAGCAAATTCAATCCATCCCTCCGGCAGGGGCTTGCCGGTTATGTTGAAAGCAATATAATGCTTAACACTTAACATTTGATTTTTTGCTGTTTGTACCAGGTCAATCAGGTTATCTTCGACAATAAGCACTTTGGGTTCAGCATGATTTATTTGATAAGAAACTTCCTTTTCTTTAAATGTGTAGTTAACTCCTGTCAAAACAGCTCCAATTTTGGTAAGGCCAAACCAGGCAATTATATAGTGAGGAATGTTTCTTGACATGACTGCCACAATGTCGCCTTTTTGTATTCCAAGCTGCAGCATGGCATTGGCAAATCTATTAGCCTTCTCATTTATATCCTGGTAGGTGAATACGATTCTGTTCTGGTTTTGGTCATATGCAATAACCAATGGTTTATTAGGATGCCTCCTGGCGTTTCTGCGCAAGCCATCACCAAACGCTGCCCTCCTCAGTAAATTCTTTTGTACGGTGCCGATTTGTCCCATACTGTAAACCCCCTCTGTTATCTTTTCCAGTGGATATCCCTTTGGCGTACGGCCACACATTTCCGCACGCCGGCCATTCGGCACTTTGCTTAAAGGCTGTCCGGTATCGGAACTCGACAAACCTGTTATCTATTGCGCTTGTCTGCGTTGCCAACAAATTTTCTTTATGCTTGCGATAATCATCTCCCTGGTTGAGTCAGGCCCGAAGACCGCAGCAACCCCACAGTCCATCAACAGCCGGGCATCCGAAGGTGTAATTATGGAGCCGCCGGCAACTACTGCAATTCCGGCGCCTTCCTTTTGCAACAAGTCTATAAGTTCCGGAACGTACTCAATATATTCCCAAGAGTGGCAGCTCACTCCGATTATATCCACGTCTTCCTCTATAGCACTGCGGATTATAGTCAAAGGCGTATTAAACCGGCCCAGATAAATTACTTCCATACCAGCATCACGTAACATTCTTGCGACACTTACCGCGCCCACTTCGTGTTGGTCCAAGCCCATAATTCCAATGAGAACTCGAATTTTCATCTATCGTTCGACTCCTTCCACAGGGGGTTGAACCAAACCGTGGGGGTCAAAGGCAGAGCCGTAGGCCATGCGCAGCGTTCCGGTAATTTCCATCATTGTGGCATTTGATTCTGTCGCTTCAATAACAGCCGGCACAAGATTTTGGCCCGGAGACAACGCCTGAACGAATAACCGGTGTAGCGCTTGTTTCAGTTGTGCTATATTCCTTCTGTCTTTGAACTCCTTAATTCGTGCTATTCGTTCATAGTACGGCCTGATTTTCTGCTCCGCAACTTCCTTCAGCAGCGTATCTTCTTCAGGCGGCACCTGGTGAACGTTAACACCGACTACCTGCAATTCCCCTTGGCTCACCTGTTTTGAATAGCGTTCCATTGCGTTTTGAAAAACACTGCGAAACCAGCCTTGGTCAGATAGGGCAGCCGGATCTCCTTTTGCTTCAATGTCCTGGACCATCTTCCAGATGCGTTTTTCAATTTCCTCCGTAAGATATTCCACGTAAAAGGAGCCGCCTAGCGGGTCCACTACCTTTGAAACGCCTGTTTCCAGTTCAATTACTTGCTGGGTCCGTAACCCTACTAGGTGGGACTCAGGGCTTGGTGTCCTAAAAGCTTCATCGAAAGCTGAGATTTCCAAAGCCTGCACCCCGCCCAAAACCAGTGCAAGTGCCTGAATAGCTCCTCTGACAATATTGTTCACCGGCTGCTGTGCGGTCAGAGAAATACCAGACGTGTGACTCGTGATTACGACTGACCACGATTGCGGCTTCTTCGCCCCAAACTCCTCCTTCATCATCTTGGCGAATAGCCGACGGGTAGCACGAATCTTCGCGATCTCCTCAAAGAAGTCCATACTGCAATTAAGCAAAATGGCAATGCGCGGCGCAAAGGAATCGATGTTCACTCCTCGGCGCAGTAGTTCCCTCACAAGGAACCGGAGTTCAACAAAACCGAGTGCCATCTCTTCCACAGCGGTTAATCCGGACTCGCTAATAAAATAGGTGTCTTCTACACAGGAGTGAAATTTGGGCATTTTAAGTGCACAAAATTCTATTACATCAGCGGCTAACCTAACCCTGAGGCCAAAGGGTAAGTGTGTCGCGTAACCGCAATCTTCCGAATAAAACGGGGCCTGTATTAGAGACCCCCGCAATTTGTCAGGGGAAATACCTGCGTGTTCAGCCGCCAGATACAAACCGGTAAGGGCGAAGACAGGGGGTAGGGAATTTGAGATCGAAATCGCGTCCAGCGGGATATGCTTGAATAGTTGTAAGTAGTCTTCCTTGCAGCAAAGCGACACACCCTGAGTTCCGACGGCGTGGACCGCTAGGGGATGATCAGGATCCATCATGGCCATGGTTGGGCTATCTCCTATGATGTCGATACCCGTCTGTCCTTTACTGAGCAGGAATTTAATTTGCTCATTTGACTTAGCCGGATCTCCTTCCCCCGATAATTCCCGCTGGATCCAACCACCGGTAGGGGCCGCTTGTGAGCGTCGTCCCCGCGTGTAGGGATACTCTCCAGGTTTGGGAACGTTGCCGGCTGTGATATGCTTTATATCAGCCAAGTCGTAGTAATGTTTTAGCGGTATCTCAGAGCGACTAAACCCTTCCATATTTAGATTTCTCCTTAAAAACTAACTTTACTTGTCATTTAGGGAAGGCTTAACCTGTAGGCCCGGGCCTAAAATGGCCTGATTACAACTTGTAATCCCACAGGATTTCTTCTCCCTTTCTACAGACTTCAGAATCAAATAGGGAACCACATTGTGGACAGACAAACTGGCGGAAAACCATCTCATCGTCAACAAACCGTTTGGTGTCTTCATACCTAGGGCCAGCCTGTGTTGTCGGTTGTTCAATAATCAAACAGGCCTCTTTATAGTTTTGGTCGGTTCTGGCCAGCACTGCACCACAATGACTGCAGACAAAGTATTTATCACCGTCATCCTGAATCACCTTAATGAGATCGCCTACTTTGTGCAAAACCTTAGGCTGGTAAAGACTGACGTCAGAAAGAGCGTCTTTAACCGGCTCTCCCATACGGATCCTTGCTTGCCGTTTATGCTCACGTAACTTCGTGGTTAAGTCCCGTTCCAAGTCGAAATTCTCTGTAAGGGCCACCCCATACACGTCCTGGGCCGCTTGGCGCGATACCTCTCCGTTAACAACATCTTGTCTGACTTGTTCAGGATCCCTGCTTAACGGGTCCCCATAACCTGCTGCCGAACCCCAGTTCCAATACCAACAGGAATGGTCATCAACTTTAACCCCCGAGCCTTTGGACATATAACTTCCTTCGATCCCTTCAACTTCTTCGTACGTTAAAGGTACTCGACCATTCGCAAACAGATCTTTAATGTTAGTATTGGTTTGATAACCGAAAATACATGGGGAACCCGGGTAACCACCTGATAAACCAATTGATTTAGGGACGACTTCGGATGTATAAGCGTCAAGGGACAGTCCCGCTGTACAATACGGTATGTTTGCCTGAATTGCCCCGTTGCCTCCTCTGAACCGTCCAGCGCCACCCGAATCTACGTCTACCTTCTTGAAAAGATAAAGGATAGGATATATTTGTTCATAATCTTCAACATTGTTGCCCCGGGCATCCGGTATCCAAATATGACCTCCGGCAGTAATACCATCCTTTGCTGGCGTCGCTCCCAAGGCCCCTGCCATTGAATCTGTCATAGGACCTATACAGAAATTTCCCCTTTGGTCAAAACCCGTAAACATAATTCCTCCCCAAGTTGCAGCGCCATTGGTAATTAAGTCATTTCTTATCTTGTCAGGCGCGCAACTCATCATTTTACCTATGGCCCCGACAGCTGTTGCAATCGAAAGCTCCGCAGCCCACACCCCGGCGGGACTCACGGCCGCCCCGTAGTTGGCACAAGTCAGTGTGCCAGGAACCGGAGAGAATTTGATTCTCCTGTTTGCTCCTCCAAACGCCCCCATCTGTTCATGGCATAAAAAAGGATTTAGCACACTCATGATCGTACCTCGCCAACAGGCATAGGTAATGTTAATTGCCCCACTTTGGAGTTCTGTTCCCTGGTTGTCAAATATTAGTTGGTCCCCTCGTTTAGTAAGGTTTAACTGGATTCTATAGGTTCCCCTGTCACCCCCTCTTGCGGTTTCGTTATATATTCTTTCGCTCCAACGCCCGTCCGGGATTTGCCGGAGCTTCTGCACAAATGCTTCTTCACCCGACTGAATGACTTTTTGCATGGTACCCTTTACAGTTTCAGCGCCGTACCGCTCACAAAGCTCGATAATTTGTTTCTTTGCCTCTAAATTCCCCGAAACTGCAGCCCTAAGGTCCGAAGAAACCATAAATGGCAGTCTGGATTGTCTTGTGTAGACGTCTTCCATGTCTGAACGGATTTGATTGTCTTCTACGATCTTAAAAGGCATAAAACACACTGGGTCATCCCAAACATCCCTGGCCTCAGCACAAAAACTCCCGGGGGTTATACCTCCGATATCCGACTGATGCATACAATTAGCTACCCAACAGAATAACTCCCCTTCCCGGAAAACCGGACATAAGACGAGCACATCGGGTTGATGCGATGCTCCTACCCACGGGTCATTTGATAGAAACATGTCTCCGTCCTTTATGCCCGGGTTGTGGCTCCTATTTTCTAAAATCCATTTAATAACAACATCTACTACCCCGGTCATGTATTGTAAGTATGGACCAAAGAACACATATTCTCCACTCTCTGTTAAAATTGACGGTTGAAAGTCCCTGGTGATAACTGCTATAGGTGATACAGCCAGTTTTGCAAGGGTATTGCCGTGTTCGGAATTTATACTCCAGAGTTTGTGCCGGATAACTTCAAATGTAATGGGATCAACTTTAGCGGAAACGTGTTTGTGCAACTTCAAATTCGGATTAATTTTTAGCTCTTCGGGTGGAATATAGGCATGGTATCGTCCATCCCAAGCAATCCCTACATCGGTCAACTGAAGTCAACTCCTCTCAAAGTTCAATCATAAAGTTAGCGAATTCATCTTTAAGCAGCCTCTGATTCGGCGAGACGACAATGCATGTGTTTGGCAAATCGACTATGGCCGGACCGGAAAAGGTGTTCCCGGTTACTAGATGTTCGCCCCAATAAACAGGTGTCTCCACCATGCCCCCTTTCTCCTCCCAAAAAACTCGCCGACTCGGCGCTATGGCTCCGGACGGGATAACCTCTGAGAATGCAGCTTGGGTTCCAAGGGGCTTGACTGTTACTCCTTTAGCTTCCAACACCAGACTGACCAGTTCCAGATTAGCACCCAACAAACCGGTTCCTTTGCCGAAAAGTTGCTCATATTTGCGCAAGAATGCTTGCTCCATATCAGTTAAATCTTGCTGGCAAAGATTCTCATTCGGTAATGAAATTTCAATCTTGTGAAGCTGATCCCTAAACCTCAAGAGCGCAAAGCGGCGGAAAGCCATTTTGTCCCCGCTGACCCCTTCTTGGCTTAACTCCCTTTTGCCTGTTTCTTCCAACACGCTGATTTCTCGCTGCACAAATTCGGCGTTAAATGGACTGGAAATTAATAATTCTTTCTCATACACGTGCTTTATGTCCGAAACGGCAGCCCCATATGCCGACCAAACCGACGCCACGTCACCGGAAGGTATGACGACTTTGCTAATGCCTAATTCCTTCGCATACATCGACGCATGGACCGGCCCTGCACCTCCATAAGCAAAAACCACAAAATCCCTGGGGTCAAAGCCTCTCACCACAGTTTCCTGCCGCATTAAATCTGCCATCTGAAAATCGCTAATCTTTCGTATTCCCGCGGCAGCTTCCTGCAAACCGAGACCAATCCTTTCTGCCAATCCAGCTATTGCTTGTTCCGCAGCTTGCTTATCTAACTTCATGGAACCTCTTATAAAGTAGTCTGGGTTGATATAACCCAACACCAGGTCAGCATCCGTTACGGTGGGTTCTGTACCACCTTTACCGTAGCATACCGGTCCAGGTACGGAGCCTGCGCTCCTGGGTCCGACTCTGATGGAATTGCTGCTTTCCTCAACCCAGGCAATGCTTCCACCTCCGGTACCTATCGATTTAATGTCTGCACTGGCTGAATAATACTCATATTGGTTCACTGTACTGATCTCGCGCATTAAAAAACGTCCTTCAAAAATCAAGCCCACGTCAAAAGATGTACCTCCCACATCGGTGGCAATCACATTTTTGAGTCCTAGTTTTTCGGCAACATAGCTACTACCGACAACACCACCTACCGGCCCCGACCCGATGGTTAGAAACGGAACCTTCTTCACCGTTTCGGGAGACACAACTCCACCGGCTGACTGCATCATCAGCAAAGGAAAGCGATACCCTTCTTGCTCCAGGCTGCTCTGTACGTTATCCAGGTAGCTGATAACCTTCGGAGCGACAAAGGCATTGATCACAGTAGCAGTGGTACGCTCATACTCTCCGATTTTCGCGACAACCTCACTTGAACAGGTGACATAAATTTCTGGGTCCAACTCCTTTACCATTTGTTTAATTCTCTGTTCGTGTTCCGGATTTCGAAATGACCACAGCAAGGAAATGGCGATTGCCTCAACATCCTGCTCAAGTAACTTTACTATAGCCTTTCTGGTTTTTCCCTCGTCCAAAGGGACAATAACCTGGCCTTTGTAATCAATCCTCTCCGGTACTTCTTCAATAAGATATCTGGGTACAATTGGCTCAGGATTGTTGGTGCCGGCTATGTGAAACAATCGTTCCGGTGAAATCCCCGCAGCCCTGCCGTGACCACGCATAAAAAGTATTGCGTCCTTATGGCCGCCTGTAGTGATCAATCCAACTTTTGAACCCTTGTTCTCCACTACGCTGTTGGTAGCGATAGTTGTAGCATGTGCTAGCAACTCGGTCCGGGAGAGTAGGTCCGTAGTGCTTAACCCTACCTGTTTAGCCACTGCTCGAATTGACTCCATAAAACCTTCAGCATAATCGCGGTGAGTAGTTGGTGTTTTAGATACGTAGACGTTTCCGTGCTGATCGCAGAAAACACAGTCTGTGAATGTACCACCAATATCAATACCGGCAATATAACTCACGATTTCTCCTCCATTTCTTAAATATTTTGATTATTCAGATTTTATAATGCAAAAAACATACCACCCGAAGGTAAGGCTTTATCCTCTACCGGACTAGGAGAAATCCCTCGTACAAAAAGGGTAACATTGGATGTTATACAAATGTCCTGTTCACGCACTTTCTCACATCCCATTAAGCAGTTTGACTGTACCCTTCTTTAACCAAAATGGGAAGCTGTACAACCTTACCTAAGCTGAGTATTTTGTTTTAGAAACATACACCGGTGTTTACTTCCTATACACTCTTTCCCTGATACAATTATTGGGCAGGAAACCCATGGTTTCAGCGGTAAGGTTTTTCGCAGCATAGCTAGTCGGCTTAAAAAATAAACCGCAGCTAACTGCGGTTTGAGATTGGGCTATACCATATGGCCCAGGGCCAGCATGCTCTGCCTGTATTCGTTGACCAACTGCTCAAAATCTGCTGGCGTCCCCGCAGGCAACATTTGCTTGGCCCGGGAGAACAGGCTGGCATGGATGTCCTCCCGCTGAATCAAAACTGCAATCAGCTGGCGCATACCCGGATCCGCAATCATGGCGTAATGCCTTGAATACAGGGCCTTAGCTCTTACTTCGGCTTCTACGTCAGCTTGAAGCATGTGCAGGGGGTCAAGGCTCTGGTCCACGTAGCTGATGTTCCAGGGTACACCTCTGGAATCCACATAGGCCAACCTGCCTCCAAGTTTGGTTACAGCGACGGCCACTGCCTCCATATGCCCCATTTCTTCGGCTGCAATCATGCCCAGGAGTTCCCTTAGATAAGGGTTTTGCATGTTCAGACGGTGGTTTAAGTACTGGGACGCTGCACTGAACTCGCTGTCCTTACCGCCGTAATGTTCCATGAGTATCCTGGCGTACTCCGGGTTTGGCCCTTGGACAGTTACAGGGTAAAATAGCTTGTGCTGATAGAGAAACATTTTACCTCCTCCTTAAGTTATTCCATATTATGATATGAAACACGAGGCAAAGGCGGCATTGCCAAAAGGCAGATTCACAAAGTTGCCTTCACTTCCCCCTCCGGGCCCGGCGTAAAAACAACCCCTAACCATTAGAGGGCAGCAGTGATAAACCTTAAACGGGCTGCCTGAAATCAAAAAGTAGCATGCCTTAAAACCCTGGCATACTACTTTGCTTTACAGCCTGGAATAAAGTTGTTAACTATATTAGACCCTTTACTCCGATGTCCTTGCGGAAAAACATGCCGTCAAATTCAACCTGTTCTATCAGCTGGTAGGCCTTTTCTCTTGCTTCAGCCAGTCCGTTCCCCCTGGCCGTCACACCCAATACCCGGCCGCCGCCGGTAACCACCCGGCCGTCTTTCAGGTCTGTACCGGCATGGAAGACAGTTCCCCAGCCAGGCATACTCACAGGCAGAGTAATCGGGTCCCCTTTGGGGTATTTGCCGGGATACCCGCCGGCCGCGACCACAACACACACCGCCGCCTTTTCGCTCCATTTTAGCTCAATCTTATCCAGGCGCTGTGCGATGGCAGCCTCCAGCACCTCCGCCAAGTCGCTTTCCAGCCTCAATACCACCACCTGGGTCTCAGGGTCCCCGAAACGGGCATTGAATTCAAGCACCTTGGGTCCGGCCTGAGTTAAGATAAGCCCGGTAAACAGGACCCCCGTGAATTCCCGCCCTTCCGCCGCCATGGCCCTGACCGTCGGATTAACGATACTTTCCATTACCTGCTGGTAAAGTTCTTCCGTAAATACCGGGGGCGGCGAATAGGTCCCCATACCCCCGGTGTTCGGCCCTTTGTCACCATCGAAAATCCGTTTGTGATCCTGGACCGGCGCCATGGGCAGAGCTGTTTTCCCATCCACAAAAGCCAAAAGGCTTACCTCCTGGCCTTCCAGAAACTCTTCCACCACCACCCTGCGTCCCGCTTCACCAAACTGGCCTTCCATGATTTCGGACACAGCGTTTAAGGCCGTAGCCAAATCCATAGCCACAATTACCCCTTTGCCTGCAGCCAGGCCGTCTGCTTTGACCACACAGGGCGCACCGATTTGCCGGATGTAATCCTGGGCGGCCTTGGCTTCGGAAAAAACCCCGTACTCCGCCGTAGGAATGTTGTATTTGCGCATCAAGTCCTTGGCAAAAGCTTTGCTCCCCTCAAGTTCCGCAGCCTTGGCCGTAGGGCCGAAAACCTTTAACCCCGCCGCCCTGAACACATCCACAATGCCGAGGGTAAGGGGCACCTCAGGACCCACTACCGTCATGTCGATCTTTTCATTCCTGGCCAAGGCCAGGAGATTGTCCAAATCTTCCACCTGAATATCCACATTTATCCCCAGTTGGGCCGTCCCGGCGTTGCCGGGCGCACAGAAAATCTTTGAGACCCTGGGACTCTGGGCCAGCTTCCAGGCCAGAGCATGCTCCCTGCCCCCGCTGCCCACCACAAGTACCTTCAACTTAAAACCTCCCATCGCAAGTCGACAACCTGGTATCTGAAACTTTTTAACACCATGCCAGCTTGGGTCAAACCAGTCAGCCAGGGACCGTCCCCAAGTGACTCACAACGACCCTGAATTGAGGCCGTTCAAAAACAAGTATAGCGCGAAGCCGGTCCTGCCGGCACCGGAGGCGTACTAGACGTACGTTGAGGATGCCGGCAGGACCGGCGACAAAGCTAGACGCCGTTTTTCAACGGCCTCAATGCTTGAAGTGGCGGATGCCGGTGAAGACCATTATAATCCCGTGCTCATCTGCGGCAGCAATGGATTCGCCGTCTTTTACGGAGCCGCCGGGCTGGACTATCGCCTTGATGCCGGCCTTCGCTGCCGCATCCACCGTATCCCGAAAGGGGAAGAAAGCATCGGAGGCCAGGTAAGCCCCCTGGGCCTTAGTTCCAGCCTGCGTTAGGGCAATACCGGCCGAACCCACCCGGTTCATCTGCCCTGCCCCTACCCCCAGGCTAGTCTTGTCTTTGCTTACCACGATGGCATTGGATTTGACATGTTTGCAAACCTTCATGGCAAATCCCAGTTCCGCCAGGTCCTCCGCTGAAGGCTGCTGCTTGGACACAACCTGCCAGCTTTGCGGGTCTTCAGCTGCTACATCCAAATCCTGTACCAGGAAGCCGCCTTCAATCTGTTTGATTTCCAGGCGCTGCTGCCCGGCGTCCATATCGCCCACAGCCATCAACCTCAGGTTCTGCTTGGCTTCAAAAACTTGCAGGGCCTCAGCACTATAGGCGGGAGCCACGATTACCTCCAGAAACAGCTTCGCCATTTCCCGGGCGCTCTCAATATCGACCTCCTGGTTGCAGGCCACGATACCGCCAAAGGCGGATACAGGGTCTGAGGCGAAAGCCTTCAGGTAGGATTCCTGCAAATTGGAGGAGGCAGCCACCCCGCACGGGTTGGTATGCTTGATAATCACCGCCGCCGGCTCACTGAATTCCCTGGCCAGAGCCCATGCCGCGTTCATGTCCACCAGATTGTTGTAAGAAAGTTCCTTACCCTGCAGCTGTTTGGCATAGGCCAGGGAACCTTCCCCCTGGCCGGCCAGCCGGTAGAATGCCGCCCGCTGGTGAGGATTTTCACCGTAGCGCAGGTCCTGCACCTTTTCCCCGGCCAAAGTTTGGACCGGTGTAAAAATGCTGTCCGAAACCAAAGACTGAAAATAGGCAGAAATCATCCGGTCATAGAGGGCCGTATGGGTATAGGCCTCCGAGGCCAGCCGCAGCCTAAGCTCCCTGGATACCTGACCCGAGGCTTTTAGTTCAGCCAGCACCTGTGCATAGTTCTCAGGGTCTACGATAACGGCTACCCGCTCAAAGTTTTTTGCCGCCGCCCGGACCATGGCCGGACCGCCGATATCAATATTCTCCACTGCTTCTTCCAGGGTAAAATCAGCCTTGGCCATAACCTGGGCGAAAGGGTAAAGATTAACCGCTACGATCTCTATTGGCGCAATCCCCTGGCTTTCCAGTTGAGCCATATGCTCCGGTGTGCCCTTGGCCAGGATCCCGCCGTGGACTTTCGGGTGCAGCGTCTTCACCCGGCCGTCCAAAATCTCCGGAAAACCCGTAATCTGGGTAACATAAGTAGCCGGAACCCCCGCCTGGGTAATGGTTTTGTAAGTCCCCCCGGTTGAAACGATTTCAAACCCCAGGTCAACCAATTCCCCGGCAAATTCCACCACTCCGGCCTTATCAGAAACACTGATCAGAGCCCGTTTTTGCATCCCTACTCCCCCTTTATCCTTACTTTTTTGTTCTCCAGCACAACTCTGCCTGCCGCCACTAATCCTACTACTTCGGGCAGCAGGATGTGCTCCTGCTCAAGAATCCGCTCTGCCAAAGAATCTGCGTCATCCGAATCCAGCACGGGCACAGCCCGCTGGGCGATAATCGGTCCCGTGTCCATACCCTCATCCACAAAGTGCACTGTACAGCCTGACACTTTCACACCATAAGCCAAGGCCTGGGCCTGGGCGTGCATGCCAGGGAATGCCGGCAGGAGAGCGGGGTGGATATTTATAACCGGTCCGGGAGCCTGGGCCAGAAACTGAGGTCCCATGAGGCGCATGAACCCGGCCAGGACCGTAAAATCTACTTCATATTGGCACAGGGCCCCGGCTAGGGCCAGTTCAAACTCCTGCCGCGATTTTCCTCCTGCTTCAATCACCAAGGCAGGGATTCCCGCCCTTCTGGCCCTTTCCAAAGCAAAGGCCGTTGGCACATCGGAAATCACCACGCTTATTTCCAGCGGCAGCCCGGGCAGTCTGTCAATTAGAGCCTGCAGATTACTCCCCCTGCCCGAAACCAAGACTCCAATCTTCTTGTTCATGTTTTCCCTCCCCTGGGCTCCTCAGATGAAGCGAACTTGACCGTCACCCTGTTCCATCCTGCCGATGACTGCGGCAGGTTGGCCCGATTCAGCCAGCATCTCTTGGGCCCGGGCCAGGTTTTTGGAGTCCAGCACCAGCACCATGCCGATACCCATGTTGAAAGTGCGCAGCATGTCTCCTTCCGGGACTTGGCCTTTGGCTTGAATCAACTTAAATATCTCAGGCACCCGCCAGGCAGAGCGCTCAATCACAGCGCCGACTCCAGCCGGGAAAACTCTCGGCAGGTTTTCCACCAGGCCCCCGCCTGTGATATGGGCCATCCCCTTGATCAGGCCCGCCTCCACCAAAGGCAGGACCTCTTTGACATAAATCCGCGTAGGCTCCAGGAGTTCCTCCCCTAGGGTGCGGCCCAGCTCGGGCACCACCTGGTCCACCCGATAACCGGCTGCCTCGAGGAGGACCTTGCGCGCCAGGGAAAAACCGTTACTGTGCAGGCCACTGGAGGGCAGGCCCAGCAACAAGTCCCCGGGGACAATTTCCGAGCCGTCAATCAGCTTATCCCGGTTGGCCACACCTACGGCAAAACCTGCCACATCATATTCCCCCACCGGGTAGAAGCCGGGCATCTCGGCGGTTTCCCCGCCTATCAGGGCGCAGCCCGCCTGGCAGCAGCCATCGGCGATACCCTGGACTATTTCTTCTGCCTGGCCGGGGTCCAGCTTCCCTACCGCCAGGTAATCAAGAAAGAAGAGGGGCTCCGCCCCCTGCACCAGGATGTCGTTAACGCACATGGCCACAGCATCAATCCCTATGCTGCGGTGCACCCCGGTAAGGAAGGCAACCTTAAGCTTGGTGCCTACCCCGTCAGTGCCCGACACCAGCACCGGATCATCATACTTCTTTACATCCAGGGCAAAAAGATCGGAA
>JAJYNB010000139.1 GCA_021786555.1 Bacillota bacterium
ACAGGGGGCAGTCCTCGGGCTGGTAATTGGCTAAATCCAGCTTCAGGAGAGGAACCATAGGGACATCGAACGCAGCCTTGCCGCTGCTCCTGTCTACCATGACGCCGATCCCCACCGGCACCCCGCCTGACTCTCTGACAATATTAACGACTTCCTGCACCGAGCCGCCAGTGGTGATTACGTCTTCCACCACCAGCACCCGCGTACCTGGTTCGATCACAAAGCCCCGGCGCAGCTTCATCACGCCGTTTTCCCGTTCAGTAAATATGGCCGGGACCTTCAGCTGTCTTGCCACCTCATACGCAGTGAGAATCCCGCCCATGGCGGGGCCTACCACCAGCTGTACATCTTTGCCTCTGAAGTTTTCCGCCAGTTCCCGGCAAAGCAGTTCGTTAGACTCAGGATCCTTTTGCACTTGGGCACACTGCATGTAAACGCTGCCGTGCAGCCCGGAGGTATAGCGGAAGTGCCCTTCCATCATGGCGCCGCACTTGGTAAAAACAGCGGCGATTTCTTCCCTGTTCATACTTTCTCCCCCATTTCCGCGATGATTTTTCCCCAAGCCTCCGTAGGATCTGGGGCTCCCGTGATGGGCCTGCCCACAACCAGGTGGGTGGCGCCAAGCCTGTAAGCTTCAGCCGGAGTCATCACCCGGCGCTGGTCATCCCTGGCTGACCACGTCGGCCGCACCCCGGGGGTCACTATCAGAAAGTCCGGGCCGCACGCCGCCCGGATAACCTCAATTTCCCGCGGAGAGGCTACCACCCCGTCCAGCCCGGCCTCCCGGGCCAGTACCGCCAAGGCCTTTACCTGTTCCGTCATTTCCCGGCTTACCCCGGTTTCCCCAGTCAGCACCTCCTGGCTCATACTGGTGAGCACCGTGACCCCGATAATTTTAGGCAAATTCAGGCCCAGCTTCAGGGCCGACTCCCGGGAGCGTTCCAGAGTCAGCCGCATCATTTCCCGTCCCCCGCTGCAGTGGACATTGAACATGGCCGCGCCCAGCCGAGTAATGGCAGCCCCCGCGCCCGCCACTGTGTTGGGTATGTCGTGAAACTTCAGGTCCACAAAGACCCTGGCCCCCATCGCCGCAATCTCCCGCACAATCTCCGGCCCTACGGCGGAAAACAGTTCCATCCCCACCTTAAACCAGCTCACTCCAGGTGAAAGCTTATTGACTATCTCCATAGCCTTCTCCCTCGAATCCACATCCAGAGCAACTATCACTGATTCCGCTGCCTTCCCTGCCACTCTTCTGCCACTCCTTTCTTTGACTCACTCTGGGACGGTTCCTGAGTCATTTGGGGACGGTTCCTGACTGACTCATTTTTGAGCCATTCGGGGACGGTCCCTAGTCATTCACTGTAAGTTATCCTCCAACCTTGCCTGACGGCGTCACGAGGCAGTTGAGGTCCAGACTCTACAGCCAGGCAGCACCAATCAGCTCTTTTACCTCCCTGATTCCATTGGCACGGCAGTATTCCTCAATCCCCGCCACAATTTCCAGCGGCGCCCTGGGGTTGACAAAGTTGCCGGTGCCCACGGCCACAGCCGTAGCCCCCGCGAGCATAAATTCAATCGCATCCGTGGCGGTGAGGATTCCCCCCATGCCGAGGACCGGCACCTTTACAGCCTGGGAAACCTGCCAGACCATGCGCAGGGCCACAGGCTTCACAGCCGGTCCCGACAAACCGCCCAGGATATTGGCCAGTACCGGCCGTCTTGACCTGATGTCAATAGCCATACCCAGGATGGTATTAATCAGGGAGACGGCATCCGCCCCCGCATCCACCACCGCCCGGGCAATCTCCGTGATGTCGGTGACATTGGGGGAAAGCTTAACTATGACGGGCAGCATGGTATTTTCCCGCACGGCCCTGGTCACTTGGGCGGCCATTTTCGGATCCGTACCAAACTGAATCCCGCCGTGTTTCACGTTAGGGCAGGAAATATTGACCTCAATACCGGCAATTCCTCCGGCCTCTTCCAGCCTGGAGGAGACGTAAGCATAATCTTCCACACTGTTACCAGCGATATTGGCCAGGACTTTGGTATCCAGCTTCCGGAGTTCCGGCAGGTATCTTGCCTCAAACTCGTCAATGCCTGGATTCTGCAGACCGATGGAGTTGAGCATGCCGCTGGGGGTCTCGGCGAGACGCGGCATGGGGTTGCCCTGCCGCACTTCCCGGGTCAGCCCTTTAACCGCTATAGCCCCAAGTTGGGCCGGGTCAGCATAAGGAGCATATTCCTCCCCAAAACCGTATGTGCCGGAACAGGTGGTTACAGGATTTCTCAGTTCAAGCCCGCCCAGGTTGACGCTTAAGTTCACTTCCCCGCTCTTCATCGCCAATCCACCTCCCGGGCATCAAATACCGGACCGTCGGCGCACACCCTCTTATACACACTTTCTCCGGCGGCTGAAAGCCCTCTGCACATACAGCCCAGGCAAGCCCCTACCCCGCAGCCCATATGCTCTTCCAGCGAGACCTGGCAGCGAATTCCTTTTTCCAGAGCATAGCGGGCCACAGCCCTAAGCATGGGGCCTGGACCGCAGGCGTAGATCAGCCCATTGGCGGGGACTTCGGACAGCAGTTCCGTTACAAGTCCTTGCTGGCCCAGGCTGCCATCATCCGTTGCCGCCCTGATCGCCACACCCAGTCCGTCCAGCCTGGTGCCGCCGGAACAGCCCAGAACCTCACGGTTCCTGGCCCCCAATAGGGCCAGCACCTTCCGACCCTCCAGATGCTGGGCCAGGAACCCCAGGGGGGCGATGCCTATTCCTCCGCCTACCAGGACCGGAGTCCTATCTCCCGGGTCCGGGTCAAAGCCGCGGCCTAAGGGACCCTGAACATCCAGCATCTCCCCGGTCCGCACCCGGGCCAGTATTTCCGTTCCCTGCCCCACTACCTGGAACAGGATCTCCACCCGTCCCTCTTCCACCCAGTGAATGCTCAAGGGGCGGCGCAGGAGCGGCGAGTTCGCTGCGCTCACCCTGATGTTTAGAAACTGGCCCGGCTGAGCGAGAGCAGCCAGCCGTACCTCTTCCAGCACCAGGTTGAAGATACCAGGACAGACCTCACTGTTACGTAAAACCCTGGCCTGGAACAGTTCAGCCATTCAGCCCACCTTCTTCCGGCACATAAGCCTGGAGCGGCATGATTGGAGGACTCTTAGACTCCAGCACGTGCAGGATGGCCCCCGCCGTATCCAGGCTGGTCAGGCATGGTACCCCGTGGTCCACCGCCGATCGCCTGATCAGGAAACCATCGCTTTCGGGCCGCTTGCCCCGGGTCAAGGTATTGATAACCAGTCCCAGACTGCCCTTTTTGA
>JAJYNB010000415.1 GCA_021786555.1 Bacillota bacterium
TAGAGCTTCAACAATTGCCACAGGCGAAAGGTTGTCCAGGGATAGTTGTCTGATTAAGGGGATACGCACACCCGGTATAGCATTTTGACGGAATTCCTGGAAAGTTAGGTTCATCTTGGTAAATACTCCTCCATCACAAAAAGTTGCCCCAACTGAGCAACCTTAATACCTAAAACATTCATATAGGATTTGCCGTTGAGAAAAAGCGCGCGGACATCAAGACTATGGAAGTTGTGAAAGAGGCGAACAGGTCATCCTGTTCGCCTCGGCGGCGTTACCATTCATCCTAGCAATCAATGTCCGGTATGTCAAGCAAGGCTCTTAGCTAAAAGCTTCCTGCAGCACAATGGTTTCATCGCGGCGCGGGCCCACAGCCACCAGGAATAAATCCACACCCGTAAGTTCCTTAATCCGGTTCAGATAGTTGCGGGCTGCCTGGGGCAGTTCCTCAAAGGAGCGCACTCCGCTGATGTCCTCCGGCCAGCCGGGCATTTCCTCATAGACCGGTTTACAGCTCTCAAGAACCTCCTGGCTGATGGGAAACTCGCTCAGGATTTGGTCCCCATACCTGTAACCAGTGCAGAGCTTGATTTTATCGAGCCCTCCCATTACATCCAGTTTGGTGATGGCAAAGGCGTCTATCCCGTTAATTCTCACAGCATAACGGGCAATCACAGCATCAAACCAGCCGCAGCGGCGCGCACGTCCCGTAGTAGTGCCAAACTCCCTGCCCTTTTGCCTGATTTGCTCCCCTGTGGCATCGAGCAGTTCGGTGGGAAAAGGTCCCGCTCCTACCCGGGTTGTGTAGGCTTTCAGTACTCCTATCACCTTATCTACCCGGGAAGGCCCGATTCCTCCGCCCACACAGGCCCCGGCGGCAGTGGGATTGGAGGAGGTGACATAGGGGTAGGTGCCGTGGTCCAGGTCCAGCAGCGTACCCTGGGCCCCTTCGAAGAGAACCTTTTTGCCTTCCTGCACGGTTTTATGGACGAGTAAGGATGTGTCGGTCACGTAACCCCGGAGCCTCTGGGCATACACCAAATACTCCTGGAGTATCTCCTCACCCTCGAAGGGCTCGGCCCCGTATACCTTTTGCAGCAAACGGTTCTTGGTCTCCACATTGCGCATCAGTTTTTGCCTGAACACCTTTTCTTCCAGGAGGTCGCCCATCCTGATGCCAATACGGGACGCTTTATCCATGTAAGCCGGACCTATGCCCCGCTTAGTGGTACCGATTTTGCTGTCCCCTTTGCTTTCCTCTTCCAGTTCATCCAGTCTGACATGATAGGGCATGATGACATGGGCGTTGGCGCTGATGCGGAGATTGTCCACTGTTACTCCCTTGGCCAGCAGGGAATCTATCTCATCGATTAATACCTTGGGATCGATGACCACACCGTTAGCAATGATACACAGGGTTGCCGGGTAAAGAACACCCGAGGGGACCAAGTGGACCTTGAACTCCTCATCACCGACAACCACCGTGTGACCGGCGTTGTTACCCCCCGTGGTGCGGACTACCATTTCAGCCTGACTGGCAAGGAAATCGGTTATTTTTCCTTTACCTTCGTCGCCCCACTGGGCGCCGACCAAGACAACTACTGGCATAGTTTCTCCTCCTTTAGGCTAATCCTACCTTGGTAAATACATCATCTACATGCTTTAAGTGATACTGATAATCGAATAGAGAAACGCCTTATTTGTTAGCGGCGATGTCTCTGGCCACTATTATTCCGGTCGTGGAGGCCTGCATCAGCCCCCGGGTGATGCCTGCTCCGTCACCAATAGTATATAGATTCCGGATACTGGTTTCAAAGTTTTCCCCAACTATTACCTTGGAAGAGTAGAATTTTACCTCCACCCCGTAGAGCAGGGTATGTTTGGAATAGAGTCCCGGAGCTATATTATCAAAGGCTTTGAGAGTCTCAACCAGGGACGTCAGATATCTCTGGGGCAAAACATAACTTAAATCACCCGGTACGGCGGTTCTCAGGGTAGGTACCGTACTTGACTTGCGGATCTTGCTGTAATCCGTCCTCCGACCGCGCAAGAGATCACCCAGACGCTGCACCATTATGCCCCCTCCGGTAAGCATATTGGCCAAACGGGCGATATACCTGCCGTACTCTATGGGCTGGTTGAAAGGCTCAGTAAACCGGGTTGATACCAGAAGGGCAAAATTAGTATTTCCAGTCTTCAGACTCTCATCGGCATAGCTGTGCCCGTTTACTACAGCCAGTTCGCCGTCATAATGCTCTTCTGATACTACACCGCCGGGATTGACACAGAAACTGCGGGTTTTGAGGTCAAAGGTGTCGGAAAAATAGACCAGTTTGGGTTCATACAACTCACGGGTGAGATGGTCAAGGATAGAATTGGGCACTTCCACTCGGACTCCGATATCAACTTCATTGTTTTCGGTCCTGATATTTAACTTCTTGGTTTGATCGGCCAGCCACCCGGCGCCGGCGCGTCCGGGAGCCACCACTACAACCGGAGCCGTAATTTCCTGTTCCTCACCTGCCCGCGTAAGCCCGCGGACCCCTTTTATCAGGTCGTTTTCAACCAGGATGTCATTCACTGTAACCATTTCCCTGAATTCTACGTTGCCCATGGATACGAGGTAATCGTACATCCGGGCCAGCACCTCCGCCGCCAGTTCTGTGCCCAGGTGGCGGATGGGGCAGTGAATCAGCTGAATCTGATATTTGGATGCTTCATAATTGATTTCGTCGAACTTCTTATTGTTAAGTCCGTGAACCACAGATGATGCGCCGAAGTCGAGGTAAATGCTGTCGGCATAATCAATCAGCTCCTGGGCCTGCTCATCGGACATATAGTCCGTAATTCTCCCTCCTACGGCAGGGGAAAGGGAGAGCTTGCCGTCGGAGAAGGCCCCTGCCCCAGACCAGCCGCTCGTAATCCCACAGGGGTTGCAGCCTATGCACCTGCCGCTTTTGCGCGCCGGACAGGTTCTCTTGTCGATGGTTCGGCCCTTGTCCAAAATGAGAATCTTGGTGCCGGGAGACAACTTTGTCAGTTCGAGGGCGGTAAAAATACCTGCCGGACCGGCCCCGACAATTACAACATCAAATCTGTCCAGCATCGCTCAGCTCCTTCCGGAAAAACCACGTTCACCCACTTACAGGCATAAAAATAACCCAAATAGAAAGCCTTTTTGACTGGTTTCTCTTTGAGCGTACCTAAATTCCCTGTCCTCCATGGATAGGCTGATGACTGATTAATTTTTCTTTGGCAAACACCTTAATCTTACCAGAGCACAACCTCATAGTCAATAAAATTACGAATTATAATATGTGTATATA